>NZ_JBHUDX010000100.1:0-61067 GCF_042678285.1 Streptomyces caeni | reverse complement strand
GGCCGCGCCCACCCCGCCCCCCGCGTCCGCTCCGGCCGCGGCGCCCGCGCCGGCACCGGGCGGGCTCGACCCCCGCATGCTGTGGCCGAACATCCTGGAGGCCGTGAAGAACCGCCGCCGCTTCACCTGGATCCTGCTCAGCCAGAACGCGCAGGTCGCCGGCTTCGATGGGACGACGCTGCAGCTCGGCTTCGTGAACGCGGGCGCGCGGGACAACTTCGCGAGCAGCGGCAGCGAGGACGTCCTGCGCCAGGCGCTGGCCGAGCAGTTCAACGTGCAGTGGAAGATCGAGGCGATCGTCGACCCGTCCGGCGGCTCGGCCCCGCCGCCCGCCGCGGGCCCCGGCCTCGGCGGCGGCTTCAACGGGGGAGGCGGCGCGGGCGGCGGACCCGGCGGTCGCTACGGCGCGGGCGCACCGGCCGCCGCGCGTCCCGAGCCCCGGCAGTCCGCACCGGCCACGCGTCCGGCCGCACCCGCCGCTCCTGCGGCCCCCGCCGCGGCCCCGCCACCCGTCCCGGAGCGGCATGCGATCGCGCCCGAGGACGACATGCCCGAGGACGACGACCCCGATCTCGACGAGTCGGCGCTGTCGGGCCACGAACTGATCGTGCGGGAGCTGGGCGCCACGGTCGTGGAGGAGATCTCCCACGAGTAGGCGGCGGCCGTCCCGGACGAGTGGCCGCCAAACGGGCGGCTGTTCCGGACGGGCGGCCAGGCGGGGCCGGGCCACCGGCTCGGAGGGCGGCGGGCACTCCGTTTTCTGGGCGAAGCCACAAACCATTGCCCACGCCGCCTCTGGCGGCCCCCACAAGGCCACCCGTCTCCGTCCGTTAGACATCTCGGGGGCCAAGAAGTCAAGTCCGACGATCCTGTCCGCGTCGGAGGCCAGTCGGTATGAGCGGCCGAGACCGACTTCCTGCCGCGCTGTCCGGAGGGAATCAACGAGGATGGCAGCATGACAGGGGAAGCGAGCGAGGTCGTTCTGAGCAAGCAGGATCTTCGTGCGGTCACCGCGTTCGCCGCGGCTTCTGCGGAGGTCGTGCTGGAGGTATTCGAGGCTGATCAGCCGGACGACTCGCGGCCTCGAGATGCCATCGGTGCCGCGTGGGCATTCGCCCGGGGCGGCGAGCGCGGGAAATCTTTGCGCGACACAGCGTCGGCGGCACTCAAGGCAGCCAAGAGCGCCCACACTGCGGCTGGGCGCGAGGCAGCGTGGGCGGCGATGTCTGCGGCAGGCGCCGCCTACCTGCATCCGCTGGCCAAAGCCACCCAGGTCAAGCACATTCTGGGAGCCGGCGCCTACGCAGCCAGAGCGGCCGAACTCGTCGCCGACGACGACCGGAGCGTCGGTGCTGAGCACCTTGAACGGACGGTGCGTCGTGCAACACCGGTCGTGGTTGACGTGCTCAAACGCTTCCCGACGGCGCCGGATGGCGGCGGCCGGGTTGGCGAGTTGATCCGCATGTTGGACGCTGACCTCCGCTTACTCACCCTCACCGAGCGACTCTGAGCGCCCAGATGGCGCAGCCTCAACGAGGGCCGCCAAGCGCTCACTGACCGAGCGTGTGCCCATTTCCCGAATTGCGTGGACGCTGGGAGAAGTGGTGCGAAAGCTCGTTGTTCGTCGAAGTGCCGCCTGGTCCGGAGGCAGTGGTGGAGCCATCCGAGGAAGCGGTTGAGCAGGTGGCGCTGGGCAGCGTTGTGCCAGTCTCCGTGTTCGCGTCGGCGCCGGTGGTGGGCGTTGGCTCCGGGTGAGGCCTGGAGGGCTGAGAAGGCCCGGAGGAAGCCCGCGTGCATGAGTCGGTTGTCCCCGACGAAGCGGCGGCCGACGAAGCGTTTCTTGCCGACTCGCGGGTGACGGGGACGGAGCCGGCGTAGGACTTGAGCGCTCTGGCGTCGGTGAAGCGGGTCCGGCCGTCGCCGATCCCGGTGAGGACACGGGCTGCAAGCTGGGGCCCGAGACCGGGGAAGCTGAGGAAGCTGAGCAGGATCTCGCTGTCGGCGTGCTGGTGGAAGGCGGTGCCGCCGTCCGTCGCAAGCCGCCCGCCGGCCCCTTGCGGGGACCGGACCGAACCGCCCGCACCCTGGATTAGGCTGACCCCGTGAAGGTCCTCGTCATCGGCAACGGTGCCCGCGAACACGCCCTGTGCCGTTCTCTCTCCCTCGATCCCGCCGTCACCGAGCTGCACTGCGCCCCCGGCAACGCCGGCATCGCCGAGGTGGCCCGGCTGCACCAGATCGACGCCCTCGACGGAAAGGCCGTGGCCGCGCTGGCCGGCGAGCTCGACGCCGGGTTGGTCGTCGTCGGCCCGGAGGCGCCCCTCGTCGCGGGTGTCGCCGATGCCGTGCGCGAGGTCGGCATCCCCGTCTTCGGACCGTCCGGGCAGGCCGCGCAGCTGGAGGGCTCCAAGGCGTTCGCAAAGGACGTGATGGCGGCCGCGGGCGTGCCGACGGCCCGTTCGTACGTCTGTACGAACGCTGCGGAGGTCGCCGAGGCCCTCGACGCCTTCGGTGCCCCGTACGTCGTGAAGGACGACGGCCTCGCCGCCGGCAAGGGCGTCGTCGTCACACCCGACCTGGAGGCGGCGAAGGCGCACGCGGCCCGCTGCGAGCGCGTCGTCATCGAGGAGTTCCTCGACGGCCCTGAGGTGTCCCTGTTCGCGATCACCGACGGCGAGACGGTCCTCCCGCTCCAGCCCGCCCAGGACTTCAAGCGAGCCCTGGACGACGACGAGGGGCCCAACACCGGCGGCATGGGCGCGTACTCGCCACTGCCGTGGGCCGACCCGAAGCTGGTCGAGGAGGTTCTGCAGACCGTTCTGCAGCCGACCGTCGACGAGATGCGCCGTCGCGGCACCCCCTTCTCCGGCCTGCTGTACGCGGGTCTGGCGATCACCTCACGGGGCGTCCGGGTCATCGAGTTCAACGCACGCTTCGGCGATCCCGAGACCCAGGTCGTCCTCGCCCGTCTGAAGACCCCGCTGGCCGGTGTGCTGCTGGCCGCGGCGAACGGCACCCTCGCCGACCTGGAGCCCCTGCGCTGGAGCGACGACGCGGCGGTCACCGTGGTGGTCGCCTCGCAGAACTACCCGGGCACCCCGCGCACCGGCGACCCGATCACCGGGCTCGACAAGGTGGCGGCCCAGGACGCCCCGCACGCCTACGTCCTGCACGCCGGGACCAGGCGTGAGGGCGACACGGTGGTGAGCGCCGGCGGCCGCGTGCTGTCGGTCACGGCGACCGGCGCGGACCTCGCCGAGGCACGCGACCGGGCGTACGCCGCCGTGGGCCGCATCGGGCTGGACGGCTCCCAGCACCGTACGGACATCGCGGCCAAGGCTGCGGGAACCGGCGTCTGACCCCGCCGCCGTGGCCGGGTGAGCGCTCGGCGGCCGGGCGTTGCGGAGCCGGGCGCGCCGCCGCGGCCCGTTGCGCGGGGGAGCGGCCTCCGTGACCGGTGACCCATGCGGTGGCCCGGCGCTCCCTGCCGGGGCCGGGGCCGGGGTTCCGCGCCGTGTGACCGGTGTCCCGTGCCGCGCTCGGTGTCCCCGTGCCGCGCTCGGTGTCCCGTGCCGCGCTCGGTGTCCCGTGCCGCGGCCGGGCGCTCGCGCGATGGTCCGGCCGGGCGATGAACCCCGTGGAGCCCGAAGCCGTCCCCCGAATCGGGGCCCTTGGCCCCTGCCGGGGACCGAAGCGCCCCTGGGCCTGATCCGTGCCCCTGCGTCATCCACCTCTCCCCAAAGCCATTCCATCGAGTGAGCAGTGGCCCATCCGGCTGACGAGGGCCTGGGCCCCAACTAGGGTGCGGCGCAAGCGTTCCGGCACTTGGCCCACCGGCATTGCGATGTCAGTGACGGGTGCCACAGTGGGGGAGTGAGCAACGCACGGGCATTCACCGGCGACCTCTGTGACGCAGACCGTCACGGGGTGCGTCGCGTGGATCAGAGGCGGGACAGAGGGGGTGACGTCCGATCGTGACCGGTATGGCCGTGGAAGCGGGCGCGCAGGCCGCGCGTTCCCGGGCTCTCGCCGTGCTGCGGATCCGCAGCAGGGCGCTGGCCGTCGCACTGCTGCCCGCCGCCGTCGCCGTCGTGCTGCTCGCGGGGGGTGCCACCGGCCACATCAGCGGTGGACGGTGGGGGATCGCGCGCTGGATCACGACCGGCGTCGCCGCGGTCGTCCTGCTCTCCGCCGCCGGCATCGCCCTCGTCGTCACCCGGGCACGACCGGCCCTGAGCCCCACGGTCCCGATCAGCGAGGCCTCGGCCCCCGATCTGTACCGGATGGTCCGGGACCTGGCCGACCGCCTCGACGTACCCGCACCGTCGGCGATAGCGCTCACACCGGACTGCGACAGCTGGCTGGAGGACCGCACCCACCCCGCCCACGGCCCGCCACCTCCCGAATCCGGCGACGGGACACCGGGGCCACGGGGGATACGCGGCCTGCCGACCACCCGGCACCATCGCGCCCCCGCCGCGCCCGTGCTCGTCATCGGCTCGCCGTTCCTGTGGTGGATGCGGGTGGGCGAACTGCGTGCGGTCCTCGCCCCGGTCGTCGCGGGTACGGGACCGTCGGCGCACCCGGATATAGCGGCGGCACGCCGTTTCATACGAGGGCTGGACGCCGCTGTGGCGGTGACGTCCGCGCCCGCGCGCGGCCCCGTGACCCGTACGGTGCTCGCCGGGGCCGGCTGCGTGGCGCGCCTGCTGCTGCGGAACTGCCGGGGACACGCGGCCGAGATGGAACGGGGGGTGGCGGCCGCCGCGGCCGAGCGCGCACAGGCTGTGGACTACGGACTGCGGATCGTCGCCCAGGAGCAGGTGGGCCTGGCCTATGCGGGCTGGGACCGGCTTCTGACCCGGGTCGCGCTGCCGGCCTGGCGGATGGGCCGCTGGCCCTCGCGCCTGGACGCCGGAGTGGTCGCGGCGCTCACCGAGCTGTCCCGCCGGGACCGGCTGGCCGAGGGCTTCGCCTCCCGCCTGGGGGAGCGCCCGGCCTGTGACCTGCTCGAAGAGCCCGGCGCGGTGGACGAGGCCGCGTCGCTGCTCGCGGCCCGCCTCTTCCACGGGGGCCGGGCCGAGTCCGGCCCCGACTGGGCCCCGGTGGACTGGCAGGAGTACCCGGACGAGGTCGTCGACCGGAAGTGGCGCACGGACGCGGCCCGACTCCACCGCGTTCTCAACGCCCTGGGCGTCCGCCGCACCCGCCGCACCACCGCACCGGACGCGCACGGGCCGACGCTGGAGCGCGTGCTGGAGTACCTGACGGTTCGGGCGACCGAGGGCGAGGGGGGAGTGCGGGAGGCCGAGGCCGCTCCCGACGACGACGGCGCCGTCGCGAGCGCGCGCACGGCGGTTCTCGCCGCCGGGCTCAGCGCCGAGCTGGCCCGGGAGGAGGCGGCCGAGGGCGCGATAGCGGGCGGCGCCTCCGCGGGGCAGCCGCCGGGGCCGGACGGGGCGTTGTGGGACGACGCGACGTTCCCGCTGTTCCCGCTCCAGCAGCCCCGCACCGGCCGGGAGCTGCTCGTCGACCACGTCACCGCGATGGTGTGCTGCGCCGCGATGGACACGGCGGGGGCGCTGCCGGGCCTCGACTGGCTGGACGGCCCGTCCCTCCTGGTCAGGGGCGAACGCACGACCGATCTGACACCCCAGGTTCTCTCGCTCGTCGAGGAGGGCGACCCGGCCCCGCTGCGCAACTGGCTCCTCCACCTGGGCATACGCCCCGACAAGCCGGTCCGGCTGGTATGACACCGGCCGCCCCGTCGGCGGCAGCGACACCCGACACCGGCCCCTCCGCCGCACCGCCCCTCCGCCGCACCGCCCCTCCGCCACACCGCCCCTCCGCCGCACCGCCGCACCGCGGCGTCGCCCAGGCCACACCTACCGGCCCAGGACGGCGCCTCCGCCCAGGACGGCGCCCCCACCAGGGGGGCACCCCGCCTCCACCCGACGACGGCATGTCCGCCCGCCGCCGTTCCCGCCACCGCGCCCGCCGCGTCGCACGCCCGTGCCCGCACCACCGTGCCCGCCGCGTCGCACGGCTGTGCCCGCACCGCCACGCCCGTGCCCGCACCACCACGCCCGCAAGCCCCTTCCAAGTCCGCCGACCCCACGGATCCCGCGCCGACCTCACCGGTCCCCCACCGGGCCCCCACCGGTCCCCCCACCGATCCCGCGCCGACCCCCGTCGACCCCGGATAGGGCCCGTCGGCAGCCGTTTCCCGCCCCAACCCCCCTCACCTGCGACGACACCCCGCATCACGCCACCGCAACCCCGACTCCTGGCCGGAGGATCCCACTCCGTTCACGTCAATTCGCGACGAACGGTGACGGAGTGGGTGCGTAATGTGATGTGCTGGGACCGATCGCGCACGAGGCGAGGCACGCGAGCACACGACGGACGTCGGTACCGCTCACGGGGGATGAGGGAGGGGACATCATGGGGTCGGAGCACATCCGCCGCTGGGAGTCGGGCGCTCTCGCGCACGCCGTGTCGGACCCCTTCGGCCTGGGCCCCGTGCCCTGGCTCCGGGGAAGCGAAACGTACTTCGACGACACGGGCCACGTGGTCCCCTGGTACGTGGACCCGGCCCCGCCCCACGTCCCGGCCCAGGGTCCCGTCGGGGCGCGCATCCCGGCACCCCGCAGCAGCGGCCCGCGCTCCGCGGACGACGTCCACCGCCAGATCAAGGGCTTCACCTCCACCGGCGCGGTCGCCCCGGGGGAGGCCATCGACTTCCGCATCACGGTCGACCCGCCCCAGGAGTTCGCCGTCGACATCTACCGGATCGGGCACTACGCCGGCGACGGAGCAGCCAAGATCACCACCAGCCCCCGTCTCTCCGGCATCGTGCAGCCGCCCGCGCTCACCGCGGACCGGACGGTGTCCTGCCACCACTGGTGGCTCTCCTGGCGGCTGCAGATTCCGTCGTACTGGAATGTCGGCGCGTACGTCGCCGTCCTCACCACCGCCGACGGCTACCGCTCCCACGTGCCCTTCACGGTGCGCGACAGCCGCCCGGCGGACCTGCTCCTGCTGCTCCCGGACGTCACATGGCAGGCGTACAACCTGTACCCGGAGGACGGCCGTACCGGCGCCAGCCTGTACCACGCCTGGGACGAGCACGGCCGGCTGCTCGGCGAGGCCGACGCGGCCACCACGGTCTCCTTCGACCGCCCGTGCGCCGGCGCGGGACTGCCCCTGCACGTCGGTCACGCCTACGACGTCATCCGGTGGGCCGAGCGCTACGGCTACGACCTCGCCTACGCCGACGCGCGCGATCTGCACGCCGGCCGCGTCGACCCCACCCGCTACCGCGGCCTCGTCTTCCCGGGCCACGACGAGTACTGGTCGAGCGCGATGCGCCGCACCGTGGAACGCGCACGTGACCACGGCACCTCGCTCGTCTTCCTCTCCGCCAACACCATGTACTGGCAGGTGGAGCTGGGCCCGTCACCGTCCGGCATCCCCGACCGGCTGCTCACCTGCCGCAAGCGCCGAGGCCCCGGCAAGCCCGTGCTGTGGCGGGAGATCGACCGTCCCGAGCAGGAGCTGGTGGGCATCCAGTACGCGGGCCGGGTTCCCGAGCCCCACCCCCTGGTCGTCCGCAACGCCGACCACTGGCTGTGGGAGTCGGCGGGCGCCCACGAGGGCGACGAACTGGAGGGGATGGTCGCCGGAGAGGCGGATCGTTACTTCCCGCGCGCGCCGCTGCCCGAGCACCGGGGCCGCATTCTGCTCGCCCACTCCCCCTACCGGGACGGCGAGGGCGTCCTGCGCCACCAGGAGACCTCCCTCTACCGTGCCCCGTCAGGCGCGCTGGTCTTCGCGGCCGGAACGTTCGCCTGGTCTCCCGCGCTGGACCGCCCCGGCCACGTGGACACCCGTATCCAGCAGGCGACCGCGAACCTTCTGGACCGCATCTGCAAACGGGACTGAGTCCCGCCCGTACCGGCCCCCTGGATGGGCTCTCCGCCCGTATACGGGAGAATCGAGTCAACAGGAGAGAACGGCGGGGAGGAACCGTGTCCGGATTCGTCGAAAAGCCCGAGCCCGTCCAGGTGCCGGGTCTGGTGCATCTGCACACCGGAAAGGTGCGCGAGCTGTACCAGAACGAGGCGGGCGACCTCGTCATGGTCGCCAGTGACCGCACGTCGGCGTTCGACTGGGTGTTGCCGACCGAGATCCCGGACAAGGGCCGGATCCTCACCCAGCTCTCGCTGTGGTGGTTCGACCAGCTCTCCGACCTGGCCCCGAGCCATGTCCTGAGCACCGAGCTCCCGCCCGGCGCCCCCGCCGACTGGGCGGGCCGCACCCTGGTCTGCAAGTCGCTGCGGATGGTCCCGGTGGAGTGCGTGGCCCGCGGCTACCTCACCGGCTCCGGCCTTGCCGAGTACAAGGAGTCCCGTACCGTCTGCGGTCTCGCCCTGCCCGAGGGCCTGGTCGACGGGTCGGAGCTGCCCGCACCGATCTTCACCCCCGCCACCAAGGCCGCGGTCGGGGAGCACGACGAGAACGTCTCCTACGAGGAGGTCGCCCGCCAGGTCGGCTCCGAGACCGCCGCCCAGCTGCGGCAGGCCACCCTCGCCGTCTACGGCCGTGCCCGCGACATCGCCCGCGACCGCGGGATCATCCTCGCGGACACCAAGTTCGAGTTCGGCTACGACGGCGACACCCTCGTCCTCGCCGACGAGGTCCTCACCCCCGACTCCTCGCGCTTCTGGCCGGCCGAGCGGTGGCAGCCGGGCCGCCCGCAGCCGTCGTTCGACAAGCAGTTCGTACGGGACTGGCTCACCTCCCCCGCCTCCGGCTGGGACCGCACCAGCGAGCAGCCCCCGCCGCCGCTGCCGCAGGAGATCGTGGAGGCGACCCGGGCGAAGTACGTGGAGGCGTACGAGCGCCTGACCGGCCTCCGCTGGTCGTAGCCGCCACCGAGCGGGTCCGGCGACCCGCCGTCGAGGGATCGGCCCCGACGACCCGCCGTCGAAGGATCGGCCCCGACGACCCGCCGCCCTCACCCGGCACCCCGGACACCGCGCACGAAGAAGCCCCCCGGCCTGGGCCGGGGGGCTTCTTGCCACGAGCGGACGACGAGGCTCGAACTCGCGACCTCAACCTTGGCAAGGTTGCGCTCTACCAACTGAGCTACGTCCGCACTGCGCGCTGCGCGACAGCAACTATACCCAACCTCGCTCACCCGCGGGACGCACCGCCGCACGACGGTTCGCCGCCCCGTGCCCCGGGACGCCAGACGGGAGGTCGCCGCGTACGGTCCCGCGGCCGCGCGGCCCGCTCGGCGGGCCGCGCCACGGTCGCCCCGCCGACGGCGGATTCGCGTGACTCGGCTTTCCACGCGGCCGCTCCGTATGCCTCGGACGCAGAGAGCGGCGGCGGCCAACTCGGGTGCTCCGCGTCGGTTTCCGCGCGTACCGCACGGAGGGTCTCCGCGAGCCGCCGCGGCACGGACGCACTGCGGGACGAAGCTGCGGACACCCGCCGTCCTGCCCGGCTCCGGACGCGCCGGCCGCCCGTGCCGGTGACGACCGGAGCCCGCTTCCCCGGCAGTTCGGTGCGGGGCGATGTGGTCACCGTCACACCGGCGGCCCGGCGGTCGGCAGATGAGGATCCGGCACCCCCGTGCCGCCACGGTGCGCCCGCAACAGCATGGCGTCGGCGCCGCGTTGAGGGCAGGCGCATACGAGCAAGGGCCCCGGTCGACTGACTGGGGCCCTTGCTCTCTGGAGCGGACGACGAGGCTCGAACTCGCGACCTCAACCTTGGCAAGGTTGCGCTCTACCAACTGAGCTACGTCCGCATGGCTCCCGACCGGCTTTCACCGATCGGTGCGGGCACCAGCCTACCTGATCCTCCCCCAAGCTCTCGACAAGCCTGAGCAGGAGGGCTCCCATGAGCGGTCCGGCCGATGCCGTAGAGCGGGTGACAGGGATTGCACACTGCGCCTCCCCCTTGGAAAGGGGGTGTTCTACTACTGAACTACACCCGCGCGACTCCCGGGGTCTCGGCCTTTCGGTCTTGCCCCTCGGCGTGCTCCAGACTCTAGCTGATCACCAGGGGGGCTCCGCAAGTCGGTTGTGAGCGGGGCCCGGTGAGGTACTCGGTGCCGACGGAGCCGGTTGCCGGGCCCGGACCCGGCAACCGGCTCCGTCGGCCGCCGCACGCCTCAGTGCACCTCAGTGCGCCTGCGCGAACGCCTCGTACACCTTCTTCGGGATACGGCCCCGTGGCGGCACGTCCATCTGGTGGGAGCGTGCCCAGGCGCGGACCGCGGCCGGGTCGGGGGTCAGTGCCGTGTGCGTGTAGGCCTTCCCGGACTTGGCCTTCTTGCGGCCGGCCTCGACGTAGGGTGCCAGCGCCTTACGCAGTTTCTTGGCATTGGCTTGATTGAGGTCGATCTCGTACGACTTGCCGTCCAGTCCGAAGACGATCGTTTCCGCCGCTTCTGAGCCGTCGATGTCGTCAAAGAGAGTGACCACGACACGCTGCGCCACGAATATCGGTCCCTTCGTGCGGCACCTCCGTGATCACACCATGACGTGCGCAGACGCCCGGGGTATGTCGAGGAGATGTCGACTGTCCGGCAGTAATTGAGCAAAGTATCGGCTATTGCCTTTTCCTTTGTACAGTGCTCGGCATTGCATTGGGAAGCCCGGTTGAATACTTCCGCGTGTCCAGGTGCAATGGCCGCCCGTCGCTCTTCTGTGATTTTTCCGAGGATTTTCCGTGCGAGGCGCCCGCGCCGATGCCGGATCGTGATGACGGTCACGTAGGATGCTACGAATCTACGCGAGTAGAAAATCTGGCCGGGTAGTCTGAAGGAACCTGCTCAGCACCACACACCGGGAGTGCCAGTGGCACGCGTCGTAGTCGACGTCATGCTCAAGCCGGAGATCCTCGACCCCCAGGGCCAGGCGGTGCAGCGCGCACTGCCGCGGCTGGGTTTCGAAGGCATCTCCGACGTACGTCAGGGAAAGCGATTCGAACTCGAGGTGGACGGGCCGGTCGACGACGCCGCGCTCGCCCGCATCCATGATCTTGCGGAATCCTTCCTCGCCAACACCGTGATCGAGGACTTCACCGTCAAGGTGGAGGAAGTCGCGGAGGCCGCAAAGTGACCGCTCGTATTGGCGTCGTCACTTTCCCCGGCAGCCTGGACGACCGGGACACGCAGCGCGCGATCCGTCTCGCCGGCGCCGAACCCGTCGTGCTCTGGCACAAGGACAAGGACCTCAAGCAGGTCGACGCCGTGGTGCTGCCGGGCGGCTTCTCCTACGGCGACTATCTGCGCGCCGGCGCCATCTCACGCTTCTCGCCGGTGATGGAGACGGTCATCGAGCAGGCGAAGGCCGGCCTCCCCGTTCTCGGCATCTGCAACGGCTTCCAGATCCTCACCGAGGCCCACCTCCTCCCGGGCGGGATGCTCGGCAACAACCACCTCCACTTCATCTGCCGCGACCAGAAGCTGCGGGTGGAGAACGCGGAGACCACGTGGACCGCCGACTACACGGCCGGCCAGGAGATCCACATTCCGCTGAAGAACATGGACGGCCGGTATGTCGCCGACGAGTACACGCTCGACAAGCTGGAGGCCGAGAACCGGGTCGCCTTCCGCTACGTCGACTTCAACCCCAACGGCTCGCTCCGCGACATCGCCGGCATCACCAACGAGGCCGGTAACGTCGTGGGCCTCATGCCGCACCCCGAGCACGCCGTCGAGCCGCTGATCGGCACCGGCCGCACAGACGGCCTCCCGTTCTTCACCTCGATCCTCAAGAAGCTGGTCAACGCATGAGCCGGACGCCTCTGGACACGGTCGAGCACGCGGCCGCGACCCCCGACGTCGAGCTGCCCTGGGCCGAACTCGGCCTGAAGAAGGACGAGTACGAGCGGATCGTCGAGATCCTGGGCCGCCGCCCCACCGGCGCCGAGCTCGCCATGTACTCGGTCATGTGGTCCGAGCACTGCTCGTACAAGTCCTCCAAGGTCCACCTCCGCCAGTTCGGCGAGAAGGCGCCCCAGAACGACGCCCTGCTGGTCGGCATCGGCGAGAACGCCGGTGTCGTGGACGTCGGCCAGGGCTACGCCGTGACCTTCAAGGTCGAGTCGCACAACCACCCGTCGTACGTGGAGCCCTACCAGGGCGCCGCGACCGGCGTCGGCGGCATCGTGCGCGACATCATCGCGATGGGAGCCCGCCCGGTCGCCGTCGTGGACCCGCTGCGCTTCGGCGCCGCCGACCACCCCGACACCAAGCGCGTCCTGCCGGGCGTCGTCGCGGGCATCGGCGGCTACGGCAACTGCCTGGGCCTGCCCAATATCGGCGGCGAGGTCGTCTTCGACGCCTGCTACCAGGGCAACCCGCTGGTCAACGCCGGCTGCGTCGGTGTGATGCGGCACGAGGACATCCACCTGGCGAAGGCGTCCGGCGCGGGCAACAAGGTCGTCCTGTACGGCGCCCGCACGGGCGGCGACGGCATCGGAGGTGCCTCGATCCTCGCCTCCGAGACCTTCGACGACGCCAAGCCGTCCAAGCGCCCCGCCGTCCAGGTCGGCGACCCCTTCCAGGAGAAGCTCCTCATCGAGTGCACCCTGGAGGCGTTCCGGGAGAAGCTGGTCGTCGGCATCCAGGACCTGGGCGCGGCCGGTCTGTCGTGTGCCACCTCCGAGCTGGCCTCCAACGGCTCCGGCGGCATGCGGGTGACCCTGGACGACGTGCCCCTGCGCGACTCGACGCTCTCGCCGGAGGAGATCCTCATGAGCGAGTCGCAGGAAAGGATGTGCGCGGTCGTCGAACCGGAGAAGGTCGACCGGTTCCTGGAGATCTGCGAGAAGTGGGACGTCATCGCCACCGTGATCGGCGAGGTGACGGACGGGGACCGGCTGGAGATCTTCTGGCACGGCGGGAAGATCGTCGACGTCGACCCGCGGACGGTCGCGCACGAGGGCCCGGTGTACGAGCGTCCGTACGCCCGTCCGGAGTGGCAGGACGCCCTGCAGGCCGACGACGCGGACAAGCTCCCGCGCCCGCGGACCGGCGAGGAGCTGCGCGAGCAGGTCCTGAAGCTGGTCGGCTCCCCCAACCAGGCGTCCAAGCACTGGATCACCTCCCAGTACGACCGCTTCGTACAGGGCAACACGGTCCTCGCCCAGCCCGAGGACTCCGGGATGATCCGCATCGACGAGGAGTCGGGGCTCGGCGTCGCGCTGGCGACCGACGGCAACGGCCGGTACGCGAAGCTCGACCCGTACGCGGGCGCGCAGCTCGCGCTCGCCGAGGCGTACCGCAACGTGGCGACCACGGGGGCCAGGCCGCTCGCCGTGTCCGACTGCCTGAACTTCGGCTCGCCCGAGGACCCGGCCGTGATGTGGCAGTTCGCGGAGGCCGTGCGCGGGCTCGCGGACGGCTGCCTCCAGCTGGGCACCCCGGTGACCGGCGGCAACGTCTCCCTCTACAACCAGACCGGCCAGGCGGCCATCCACCCGACGCCCGTGGTCGCGGTACTGGGCGTCATCGACGACGTCGCCCGCCGTACGCCCGTCGCCTTCCAGGAGGAGGGCCAGTTGCTCTACCTCCTCGGCGACACGCGTGAGGAGTTCGGCGGTTCGGCCTGGTCGCAGGTGATCCACGACCACCTCGGCGGTCTGCCGCCGAAGGTGGACCTGGAGCGCGAGCGGCTGCTGGCCGAGATCCTCATCTCGGCCTCCCGCGACGGGATGATCGACTCGGCCCACGACCTGTCCGACGGCGGTCTGATCCAGGCCGTGGTGGAGTCGGCGCTGCTCGGCGGCAAGGGCGCGCGGCTGGTCGTGCCGGACGGGCTCGACGCCTTCACCTTCCTCTTCTCCGAGTCGGCCGGCCGCGCGATCGTGGCCGTGCCGCGCTCCGAGGAGGTCCGCTTCAACGACATGTGCGGCGCGCGGGGCCTGCCCGCCACCCGCATCGGTGTCGTGGACGGTGCCACGGTCGAGGTGCAGGGCGAGTTCGAGCTGTCCCTGGAGGAACTGCGCGAGGCGCACGAGGGGACCATCCCGGCGCTGCTCGCGTGACCGCACCGCAAGCGGCGGCGGATACGTCGGTGAAGGCCCCGCCCGGTTCGCCGGGCGGGGCCTTCCTCCAGCGGGCGCGGCGTCCGGCGGCCCCGGCGCCGGCCTGGTCGGAAACGGCCTGAACCGCTGCGCCGTGACGGCATAGGCTCGTCCCATGCCCCCGGCGAAGAAGCGCGCGCGTACCTATGACTCCGCCACGATCCGTTCCGCGGTCCTCACCCAGTTCGGGAATGTGCGGAAGGCGGTGGGCACCCTCACCTCCGAGCAGCTCGCGCGCCCCTCGCGGCTCGGGGAGTGGACCGTGCGGGAGCTGGCCGCGCACATGACCATGGCCGTGGAGACCGTCAGCCGCAACCTCGACCGGGAGGAGCCGCCGAAGCCGCAGCTCGCTCTCCTGGAGTGGCCCTTCGTCACCGCCGTCCGCGCCGCCGACATCGCCGAGGACACGCGCGGGCTCGCGGCGGACAACCCGGACCTCGGCGCCCTGTACGCCCGCACCGAGGAGCGGCTCAGCGAGCGCCTGGCCACCGCTTCGGGGACCCGGGTGGTCGCCGCCCTCCCCCAAGCTCTCGGCTGTGCTCGAGCAGGGGGGACCCCCATCGGTGCCATGACCCTTGCCGACTACCTGGTCACCCGCACCGTCGAACTCGTCGTCCACACCGACGACCTGAACACCGCCGTCCCGGGGCTCGACATCCCGTACGACCGCCAGGCCCTCGCCGCCTGCACCCGGCTGCTCGCCGACGCGCTCGTAGTGAAGGCGCCCGGTGCCTCGACGGAGGTGCGCATCCCGCCGTACGCGGTCGTGCAGTGCGTCGAGGGCCCCCGCCACACCCGGGGCACCCCGCCGAACGTCGTCGAGACCGACCCGCTGACCTGGATCCGGCTGGCGACCGGCCGCACGGACTGGCACTCCGCCCTCGCCGACGCCAAGGTCGGCGCGAGCGGTGAACGAGCCGACCTCAGCGGACTGCTGCCCCTCATGGCGTGACGGCCGAGGCTCTTCCCGGCTGACCGTGCAGAAGACCTGGGATCGGCAGATCCGTCCCACTCACGCTGTCGGAAGGGCCTCGTCTCGGCCTCCGGCCGCGGGACGGACATGCCCGTCGTCCCCGGGCGACAGCCGCAGCCGTCCGCCTCCCGGCGTGACGGCCGCGGTGCCCGGTGTGACCTCCCTGGGCGGTGCCCGGTGTGACCTCCCTGGGCGGTGCCCGGTGTGACCTCCCTGGGCGGTGCCCGGTGTGACCTCCCTGGGCGGTGCCCGGCGTGACCCCCCTGGGCGGTGCCCGGCCTGACGGCCGCGGTGCCCGGCGTGACCTCCCGGGCGGCACCCGGCCCGGGAACCGCACCGGGAACCGCCCCGTACCCCCACCCGTCCCACCTCCATGGACAAGCACCGACTGACCCTCACCGTCCTGACGCTCCTCCCGCTCGCCGTGGCCTGCGGAACGCAGACGGGCCCCGGTGGCGGCAGCGGCTCCGTCGGCCCGGCCCCTGGCACCCCGGCCGTCACGGGCGTCCACTGGCGCGTCGACAGCCTCACCAGCGGCGGCGCCACCAAGGCCGCCCCCACCGGTGCCTACCTCCAGATCGACGACCACGGGCAGGCCCACGGCAACTACGGCTGCAACAGTTTCGGTGCCTTTGCCGCGGTCCGGGGCGACCGCATCGACTTCGGCCCCGCGCAGTCCACCGAGATGGCGTGCGAGAAGGCCCCGATGGCGTTCGAGGCGGCCTTCTCCCGCGCACTCGCCGGACGTTCCCTCACCGCGGCCGTCGAACGGGACCGGCTGACGCTCACCACCGAGGACGGCGACCGGGTGCGCCTCACCGAGGAGAGCGACGCGCCGCTGTACGGCACGCGCTGGCAGGTGACATCGATGGTCGACGGCGGCGTCGCCTCCTCACTGCCCGCCGCGGCGGCCGGCAAGGCGTGGTTCGTCCTCGACGCGAAGGCCGGCACGGCGTCCGGCAGCCTGGGCTGCAACCGGTTCACGGCGAAGGCGACGGTACGCGACGGTCATCTCACCCTGGGCGCTCCCCGTACCACCCGCAGGATGTGCGACGGCTCACTCGTGGACGCCGAGAGGTCGCTGGGTACGCTCTTCGACGGGGCCCTCGCCTACCGGATCGACCACCGCGGCATCTCGCTGACCAGCGAAAACGGCAAGGGAGTCAGCGCGGTCGCGGAGCAGTGACCCCGGAGGGCCGCCCATCCGGGGTGCCGTACGGGCCGGTTGACGGGATTCGGACCAGTGCGCGATCTCGCCTACACTCGGTGGCGTGCCACGTGGTGACGGTCGACTCAATCACGATCTGCTCCCCGGCGAGAAAGGCCCCCAGGACGCGTGTGGCGTCTTCGGTGTCTGGGCTCCGGGTGAAGAGGTCGCAAAGCTCACGTACTTCGGGCTGTACGCCCTCCAGCATCGGGGCCAGGAATCCGCGGGCATCGCGGTCAGCAACGGCTCCCAGATCCTCGTCTTCAAGGACATGGGCCTGGTCTCGCAGGTCTTCGACGAGACCTCGCTCGGCTCCCTCCAGGGTCACATCGCGGTCGGCCACGCCCGCTACTCGACCACAGGGGCCTCCGTCTGGGAGAACGCCCAGCCGACGTTCCGCGCCACGGCGCACGGCTCCATAGCGCTCGGCCACAACGGCAACCTGGTCAACACGGCGCAGCTCGCCGAGATGGTCGCCGACCTTCCCAAGGAGAACGGCCGCGCCCCGCAGGTGGCCGCCACCAACGACACCGACCTCATCACCGCCCTCCTCGCCGGCCAGCACGGCGAGGACGGCAGGCCGCTGACCGTCGAGGAGGCGGCCGTCACAGTGCTGCCGCAGGTCAAGGGCGCCTTCTCACTCGTCTTCATGGACGAGGGCACGCTCTATGCCGCCCGCGACCCGCAGGGTATCCGCCCGCTGGTCCTCGGGCGCCTGGAGCGCGGCTGGGTCGTCGCCTCCGAGACCGCCGCCCTCGACATCACCAGCGCCAGCTTCGTGCGCGAGATCGAGCCGGGCGAGTTCATCGCCATAGACGAGAACGGCCTGCGGACATCCCGGTTCGCGGAAGCGAAGCCGCGCGGCTGTGTCTTCGAGTATGTGTACCTGGCCCGCCCCGACACCGACATCGCCGGGCGGAACGTCTACCTCTCGCGGGTGGAGATGGGCCGTCGCCTCGCCAAGGAGGCGCCCGTCGAGGCCGACCTGGTCATACCGACGCCCGAGTCCGGCACGCCCGCCGCGATCGGCTACGCGGAGGCCTCCGGCATCCCGTTCGGCGCGGGCCTGGTGAAGAACGCGTATGTCGGCCGCACGTTCATCCAGCCCTCGCAGACCATCCGCCAGCTCGGCATCCGCCTGAAGCTGAACCCGCTGAAGGAAGTCATCAAGGGCAAGCGCCTGGTCGTCGTGGACGACTCCATCGTCCGCGGCAACACACAGCGGGCCCTGGTGCGGATGCTGCGCGAGGCGGGTGCCTCGGAGGTGCACATCCGGATCTCCTCCCCGCCGGTGAAGTGGCCCTGCTTCTTCGGCATCGACTTCGCCACCCGTGCCGAGCTGATCGCCAACGGCATGAGCATCGAGGAGATCGGCACCTCGCTGGGCGCCGACTCCCTGGCGTACATCTCCATCGACGGCATGATCGAGGCGACCACCATCGCCAAGCCCGACCTGTGCCGCGCCTGTTTCGACGGCGAGTACCCGATGGAACTGCCCGATCCGGAGCTGCTGGGCAAGCAGCTGCTGGAGACCGAGCTCGCGGCCGGTCCGGCCGCCACGGCCGCGACCGACGCGATCCGCCGCCCGTAGACGGCCCGTAAGACCCGCCGTACGACACGAAAGTTTTCAGCCATGCCTGAGACCACAGGTGCCAGCTACGCAGCCGCGGGCGTCGACATCGAAGCGGGCGACCGCGCCGTCGAGCTGATGAAGGAGTGGGTGAAGAAGACGCAGCGCCCCGAGGTCCTCGGCGGCCTCGGCGGCTTCGCCGGCCTCTTCGACGCCTCCGCCCTGAAGCGCTTCGAGCGTCCGCTGCTCGCCTCCGCCACCGACGGCGTGGGCACGAAGGTCGACATCGCACGCCGGATGGGCGTCTACGACACCATCGGCCACGACCTGGTGGCCATGGTCATGGACGACATCGTGGTGTGCGGCGCCGAGCCGCTGTTCATGACCGACTACATCTGCGTCGGCAAGGTCCACCCCGAGCGTGTCGCCGCGATGGTGAAGGGCATCGCGGAGGGCTGTGTGCTGGCCGGCTGCGCCCTGGTGGGCGGTGAGACGGCCGAGCACCCGGGCCTCCTCGGTCCGGACGACTTCGACGTCGCCGGCGCCGGTACGGGCGTCGTGGAGGCCGACCGGCTGCTCGGCGCGGAACGCATCCGCGAGGGCGACGCGGTGATCGCCATGGCGGCCTCCGGACTTCACTCGAACGGGTACTCCCTCGTCCGGCACGTCCTCCTCGACCGGGCGAAGCTCGATCTCGACCGGCACATCGAGGATTTCGGCCGCACTCTCGGCGAGGAGCTGCTGGAGCCCACGAAGATCTACTCCCTGGACTGCCTGGCCCTGATCCGCACCGCCGAGGTGCACGCGTTCAGCCACATCACGGGCGGCGGACTCGCGGCCAACCTGGCCCGGGTGATCCCGGACGACCTGCACGCGGTCGTCGACCGCTCCACCTGGACCCCCGCACCGGTGTTCGAGCTCGTCGGGAGGACCGGCGATGTCGAGCGGCTGGAGCTGGAGAAGACCCTGAACATGGGCGTCGGCATGATCGCCGTCGTGCCCGACGAGTCGGCGGAGGTCGCGCTCGCCGCCCTCGCCGACCGCGGCGTCCATGCCTGGGTCGCCGGCGAGATCACCGCCCGCGGCGACCGCGGTACGGGTGCGGCACTGGTCGGTGACTACGCGAGCTGAGCCCTCGCGGACAGCACAGAAGCCGGTCCGTGGCCAGGGCCACGGACCGGGTGAAAGCTCAGCGCAAGGTCAAGCGCCGCGACGGTGCTGCGAGGACTGGTCGTCCTCGTCCTCCTCGTCGTCCTCGTAGAGGTCGGCGTACCGTGCGTACAGGTCGTCGTCCTGCTCATCGTCCTCGAACCGGTCGCCGTTCGGCGACGTGTTCGACGTCGATGCGCCCAGCTCCTCGGCCAGGCGTGAGAGGTCCGTCCCACCGCTGTTGTACTTCAGCTGGCGGGCGACCTTCGTCTGCTTGGCCTTGGCCCGGCCGCGCCCCATGGCTCGACCCCCTCAACGACGGGGCTCAACGGCCCCAGAGTCTGACACGCGTTCATGATCCGGAACGGACTCTCCGTAGAGAGGCCGGTCCGTAGGGCTTCCACGGTACCTGAGCCCGCGCCCATACGGTACGTCGCCCGCAGGACGGGCGTGTGCCCAAGACCGTCGAGGCGCCCCGTCCTCGCTGGTCACGGCCGATTTTAACCACTTATTGGCGGACGACCCGCCGATAAGAGTGAGAGTTCTCTCTAACTGCCCATCGGCGGGTACCGGTCAAACCCGGGGGCCGGACCGGGAAGGATCAGCGTCCGCGTGCCTCCGCCATCCGCTGTTCGGCGATCCGGTCGGCCGCGGCGGCCGGCGGAATACCGTCCTCCTTCGCACGTGCGAATATGGCCAGCGTGGTGTCGAAGATCTTCGCCGCCTTCGCCTTGCAGCGCTCGAAGTCGAAGCCGTGCAGCTCGTCGGCGACCTGGATGACGCCGCCCGCGTTGACGACGTAGTCCGGCGCGTACAGGATCCCGCGGTCGGCGAGGTCCTTCTCCACGCCCGGGTGCGCGAGCTGGTTGTTGGCCGCGCCGCACACGACCGAGGCCGTCAGCACCGGCACGGAGTCGTCGTTCAGCGCCCCACCCAGCGCGCACGGGGCGTAGATGTCCAGCGCCCCGAGGGGATGGCCGCCCCGGATCAGGGCGTCGGTGTCGGAGGCCACGGCGACCTCGGGGTGCGCGTCGGTGACCCGGCGCACGGCGTCCGGCCGCACGTCCGTGATCACGACCCGGGCACCGTCCTCCAGCAGGTGCTCGACCAGGTAGTGCCCGACCTTGCCGACGCCCGCGACACCGACCGTGCGGCCGCGCAGGGTCGGGTCGCCCCACAGGTGCTGGGCCGAGGCCCGCATGCCCTGGAAGACGCCGAACGCGGTCAGGACGGAGGAGTCGCCCGCGCCGCCGTTCTCCGGCGAGCGGCCGGTGGTCCACGGGCACACCCGCGCCACGATGTCCATGTCGGCCACATAGGTGCCGACATCGCACGCGGTGACGTAGCGCCCGCCCAGCGAGGCCACGAAACGGCCGTACGCCAGCAGCAGCTCCTCGGTCTTGATCCGCTCGGGGTCACCGATGATCACGGCCTTGCCGCCGCCGTGGTCGAGCCCGGCCATGGCGTTCTTGTACGACATCCCGCGCGCGAGGTTCAGCGCGTCGGCGACGGCCGCCTCCTCGGTCGCGTACGGATAGAAGCGCGTACCGCCGAGGGCGGGGCCCAGGGCGGTGGAGTGGATCGCGATGACGGCCTTGAGGCCACTGGCCCGGTCCTGGCAGAGCACGACCTGCTCATGGCCTCCCTGATCCGAGCGGAACAGGGTGTGCAGGACGCCGTCGGTTACGTCGGTCACTGTGGTGACTCCCGGTGGTGTAGCGGCGATTGACGGGCGGGTCCCGTGCGGGTGGCGGGGCCCGTGGGCATGAGCGTAGAGCGTGAGCGCGCCGGCCAGCCGCGCAGTGCCCGGGAACACCCTCCCTCGGAGTACGCCGGGGCGGGTTCGTGGGACGATTTGCAGTGGTTTTCCACCCCGCCCGGGCCCTGCTCGGACGGGTTTCGGGTCCGGTCCGATGGGGAGGGAGCAGGCGTGCCCAAGGTGTCCTCGGTGATCGTCCCGTACGCGTCCTACTTGCGCGTGTACGAGCCGCTGGCCGCCTTCCCCGAGCCGGAACGCGACCACTGGGCGCGCTACGCGCGGCGCCCCGACCGTCCCTCGTACCAGGACGAACTGCGCCGGTCCCTGGCGGACTTGCTGCCCACCCCGCCGGTCCCGGTGCCGGTGCACGAGAGCAGCGACGCCTTCGTCACCGAGGTCGACGCGGTGCTGTACGTCTGCCCCTGGCGCACCCGGCTGCGCGGCTGGCAGGCGCTGGGGGAGCTCGCGGAGGAACTGCCGGCGCCGGTCCTGGACGCGGTGCTGCCGCCCGTCGTGCGCCGCCAGGCCGCCCAGGACTACGAGCGCTGGCTCGCCGGCAACCCGGATGCCCGCCCGTGGATCCGCACCGCGACCTGGCAGGTGCCGCTGAACTGGTTCGTGCTGGTCTCGGACGCCGAACGGCGCTATGACAAGGGCTCCGGCGAGGTTCCCCCGATGCTGCGCTACCGCACACCCATGGTGCAGGCGCGGCGCCGCACCGCGCGAGCGCTGCGGACGCTGCGGGAGACGATCGACGAGGGGCCGCTCATCGACGGCCTGGTGGACGTGGGGCGCTGGCTGGAGGAGTTCCATCCGCGGTCGCTGGTCGAGCTGGACTACGGCGGGCTCGTCCATGTCCTGCCGGCCGCGGAGCTGGACGGGGACCATTCCGCGGCGGACGTCGCCGAGGGCATCGAGGCCCTGCGCCAGGGGGACGGGGCGGCGGCCGGGGAGGCCTACGGGCGGCTGGTGGAGCGCTGGCGGGCCGTACGGGACCGCCGGTCGGCGAACTGAGCCCGGGGCTCGGGCGAACCAGTGCACGAATTGTGACCCGCGTGACATAGTGAAGTGACGACCCTTGGCCCATGGTTGACCTGTCACAGGTCCTACGGGGGACGTAGGGCTCGATCCGGGCTTATGCCGTCAAGCGTGACGGACGGCACTTACATGGACCTTGCGTCGTACGACCCTCCTCGTGCCAAAATAGGACAAGGAGCCCGGCAAGTGCTCTCTCCATCCATCTATGGGTGGAGAGTCGGCATTTACCGGCTTTGGGGGGTCTGACGCCTCCTGATCGCGCTGTGACTGATCGTCACAGTGGCGTGACTGTCCGTTATGGCATGGTCCATCGGCTTCCGTCGCTGATGAACACCTGGGAGGGCAATTCCATCGGTTTGGCCGACGCGGCTGGACAGATGGTGTAGTTGTAGTGCCGAGGACAAGCCGTTCGTCCTATAACCGACTCGACTCGCGTCCGCCATTTCGGGCAACGCGGGTCAAGGTGCAGAATTTAGAGGAAAGAACCGAGAAGGTTCGGTTCTCCCGAGGAGGCCGCTCAGGACCGCTCGCACCCCTGATGCCGAGCCGCTGCTGACCCCGGCTGAGGTCGCCACCATGTTCCGCGTCGACCCGAAGACGGTCACGCGGTGGGCGAAGGCCGGCAAGCTCACGTCGATCCGTACCCTCGGCGGACACCGCCGCTATCGCGAGGCCGAGGTCCGCGCCCTGCTCGCGGGCATCCCGCAGCAGCGCAGCGAGGCCTGAACAACCGCATAGCCGGGCACACCGGCAGGTTCCCCCAATCTGCCGCGACGCCCGGACAACAGCTCCATGCGACGCGGGTCCTGCCCCAACAGGATCCTCGCCCGGGCTCATCAGAGGCACGACAAGGGTGCGTCGTCGATCGCGCTGGACTCCGCCGGGTCCAGCGCGATCTTTTTTGTGCCTCGGTCTGTGAGCGGGGGCCGGTCTGTGAGCGGCCTTGTCGGAGTCTGGGGAGGGGTGTCGGATCTCAGGTGCGCGACTTCGTACCGGAAGTGCAATTGCACATATTAAATTGACTGGTTGTAGGGGGGCGGTAAGTGAGGCACTCTTCGAAACTTCTATGGTGACACCCGTCACACCGCAGGATGCTTGTTGGGCGAGCGGGGCCTTTGCTAGAGGAACACGCCGGTGCGGGGCGGGTGTTGGGCGGACGTACGTCCACGAGTGCCCACCCGGAGGCGGTGCGAACCTTCCGGACCGCTACGTCACGCGGCGGAGGGACTGTCGTCCTCGGAGGGCGTCTCGGCGCGCTCCTCGCCGGGCTGCTGGGAAGGCTCCATGGCCAGACGCAGGAGCTGGCGGCAGACCGGACAGTGCCGGGTCAGATGTCGGTACCCGGAAGCGGCCGACAGATGGGCACGGAGCAGAGCACGCGTCTCGTGCCGAGCGGACGCCGCCATACGCCACCTCCCCGGGACCGGACAGTCGCTGCCCTGAATTACGGGGTACCGGCGGAATGTGACGCCGTCAAGACGCCCCGAAACGCATACGCCACCGGGCCGGGCCCCGGCTCGCCCCGGCGAGGGGGTCTTGACGGGGCCGCTGGTGCGGGCGGCGTCCAGGGGGACACCGGTTGTGGGACGGCCGGCGCCGCCGCCCGGCGCGTGTGCCGGTGTGCGGCGCGTGTGCCGGCGTGCGGCGGCCGTGCGGCGCCGGGACCCGGGACCCGGCCCGCGCCTTCGGCCGGTCCGGATCGCCAAAGGCGCGTGCTGTGTTCGAGGGGCCGAGCGGATCGCGGTGCCCGGCCGCCGTCCGGCGCCGCCGGGTGGTGTTCGATGCCGGGTGCCGGCGTATGCGAAAAGCCCCGCGTCGCGAGGACGAGGGGCTCCTTTGGGGCGGTCCTGACGGGATTTGAACCCGCGGCCTCCACCTTGACAGGGTGGCGAGCACTCCAAACTGCTCCACAGGACCTGGTGTCGCCGCGCCCGCCCGCGGACCCGATGACCGGCACTGCGTGCGATGCGCTGCGAGAAGAGACTGTACAGGAGGGTGAGCGCCTGGTCGAACTCACCCGGCGTGAACGGGCCGTCACGGAACCGCGGCGTCGATCGCCTTCACGATGCGCTTGTCGGAGACCGGGTAGGCGGTGCCCAGCGCGTGCGCGAAGTAGCTGACGCGCAGCTCCTCGATCATCCAGCGGATGTCCAGCACCGGCGCGGGAACGGGCCGTCCCTGCGGCAGCTGCTCCAGCAGCCACGCGTATTCGTCCCGCATCTCGTGCACCTTCGCCATGCGCGTCGTGTCCCGCTGGACGTTCGTCGGCATCTGCTGCAGACGGCGGTCGGCGGCGACCAGATAGCGCATCAGGTCCGGCAGTCGCCGTACGCCCGCCTCCGTGACGAAGCCGGGCTTCACGAGGGCGTCAAGCTGCGCCCGTACGTCCGCCAGGTTCGGCAGCAGTGCCGGGCTCCGTACCGCCTTCAGACGGCGCTCGCACGCCTGCCACGCGGCCAGCACCTGCTGCACCTGCCCGACCGTGCGGACCGTCGTGTCGACGATCTCCGCGCGCACCCTGTCGTACAGCTTCCGGTACGACTCCTCGTCCCAGGCCGGTCCACCCAGGTCCCCGATCAGCTTGTCCGCGGCCGCCGTCGCGCAGTCGTCGAACAGGGCCTGGATCGAGCCGTGCGGGCTCGCGGAGAGGGCGAGCTTCTGGGCGTTCGTCAGCTTCTCGGACGCGAACTTCGCCGGGTTCACCGGGATGTTCCGCAGGATCAGCCGCCGTGTGCCCTTCCACATCGCCTGTGCCTGCTCCTCCTCCGTGTCGAAGAGGCGTACGGAGACGGTGTCGCCGTCGTCTACCAGCGCCGGGTACGCCTTGACCGGCTGGCCGGCGCGCCGGGTCTCGAAGACGCGGGTGAGCGAGCCGATCGTCCAGTCCGTGAGGCCCGTACGCTCCAGGGACTGCCCGCCCCGCCGCTCGGCGGTGGCCGCCGCGGCCTGCGAGAGGGCCTTGCGCGCCTTCGGCCTCAGCCGCAGCTTCAGCGCCTCGATGTCCTTGTCCTCGGCGAGCCTGCGGCGCCGTTCGTCCACGATCCGGAAAGTGATCTTGAGGTGGTCGGGGACCTTGGACCAGTCGAAGTCCTCCGGCCCGAACGGCACGCCGACCATGCGCCTCAGCTCCCGGGCCATGGTCACGGCCAGCGGCTCCTGAAGGGGGACCGACTTCTCCAGGAACGCCGTCGCGTAGTTGGGCGCCGGGACGTAGTTGCGGCGGATCGGCTTGGGCAGGGAGCGGATCAGCTCAGTGACCAGCTCCTCCCGCAGGCCCGGGATCTGCCAGTCGAAGCCCTCGTCCGTGACCTGGTTGAGGACCTGCAGAGGGATGTGGACGGTCACGCCGTCCGCGTCCGCGCCCGGTTCGAACTGGTAGGTGACCTTGAACTTGAGGCGGCCCTGGCGCCAGGTGTCGGGGTAGTCGTCCTTGGTGACCGCTCCCGCCTTCTCGTTGATGAGCATCTCGCGCTCGAAGTCGAGATGGTCGGGCTGCTCCTGCCGCTTGCGCTTCCACCAGGAGTCGAAGTGCGCACCCGACACGACGTGCTCGGGCACCCGCTGGTCGTAGAAGTCGAACAGCGTCTCGTCGTCGACCAGGATGTCGCGGCGCCGGGCGCGGTGCTCCAGCTCCTCGACCTCGGTCAGGAGCCTGCGGTTGTCGGCGAAGAACTTGTGGTGGGTGCGCCAGTCGCCCTCGACGAGCGCGTTGCGGATGAACAGCTCGCGGCTCGTCTCCGGGTCGATGCGGCCGTAGTTCACCTTCCGCTGGGCGACGATCGGGACGCCGTACAGCGTGACCTTCTCGTACGCCATCACGGCCGCCTGGTCCTTCTCCCAGTGCGGTTCGCTGTACGTCCGCTTGAGGAGGTGCCCGGCGAGCGGCTCCACCCACTCCGGCTCGATCTTCGCGTTGACCCGGGCCCAGAGCCGGGAGGTCTCGACGAGTTCGGCGGACATCACGAAGCGCGGGGGCTTCTTGAAGAGGACCGAGCCGGGGAAGATCGCAAACTTGGCGTTGCGGGCGCCGAGGTACTCGCCCCGTCCGCCGCCGTCCCTGCGCGCGCCGGGGCCGGAGTCCCTGGACTCCTTCACGTCCTTCATCCCGATGTGCGACAGCAGGCCGGCGAGGAGTGAGACGTGGATGCGGTCGGCCGGGGCGTCCTGCTCGTTGAGGTGGATGCCCATCTGCTTGGCGACGGTCCGCAGCTGCGCGTAGATGTCCTGCCATTCGCGGATGCGCAGGAAGTTCAGGAACTCCTGCTTGCACATCCGGCGGAACGACGACGAGCCCCGCTCCTTCTGCTGCTCGCGGATGTAGCGCCACAGGTTGAGGTAGGCGAGGAAGTCGCTGGACTCGTCCTTGAAGCGGGCGTGCAGCTGGTCGGCCTGGGTCTGCTTGTCGGCGGGGCGCTCGCGCGGGTCCTGGATGGACAACGCGGCGGCGATCACCATGACCTCGCGGACGCAGCCGTTGCGGTCCGCCTCCAGGACCATGCGCGCGAGCCGGGGGTCGACCGGCAGCTGGGCGAGCTTGCGGCCGGTGTCGGTCAGGCGCTTGCGCGGGTCCTTCTGGGCCGGGTCCAGCGCGCCCAGTTCCTGCAGGAGCTGGACGCCGTCGCGGATGTTGCGGTGGTCCGGCGGGTCGATGAAGGGGAACTTCTCGATGTCGCCGAGGCCGGCCGCGGTCATCTGGAGGATGACGGAGGCGAGATTGGTGCGGAGGATCTCGGCGTCGGTGAACTCGGGGCGGGCGGTGAAGTCCTCTTCCGAGTACAGGCGGATGCAGATGCCGTCGCTGGTGCGGCCGCAGCGGCCCTTGCGCTGGTTGGCGCTCGCCTGCGAGACCGGTTCGATGGGCAGGCGCTGGACCTTGGTGCGGTGGCTGTAGCGGGAGATGCGGGCGAAGCCGGGGTCGATGACGTACTTGATGCCCGGAACGGTGAGCGAGGTCTCCGCCACGTTGGTGGCCAGCACGATCCTGCGGCCCGAGTGCGGCTGGAAGACGCGGTGCTGCTCGGCGTGGGAGAGCCGGGCGTACAGCGGAAGGATCTCCGTGCCCTGCCAACGGGCGCCTCCGGCGCGGGTGTCCTGCCTCCTGCTGAGCGCGTCCGCGGTGTCGCGGATCTCGCGTTCTCCGGAGAGGAAGACCAGGATGTCGCCCCGGCCCTCGGCCATCAGCTCCTCCACGGCGTCCGTGATCGCCGTGATCTGGTCGCGGTCGGGGTCCTCGCCCCCCGAATCGGACACAGCCTCTTCGAGGAGGGGGCGGTAGCGGACCTCCACCGGATACGTGCGGCCGCTGACCTCGATGATCGGCGCGTCGCCGAAGTGGCGTGAGAAGCGCTCCGGGTCGATGGTCGCCGAGGTGATGACGACTTTGAGGTCCGGGCGCCGGGGCAGCAGCTGGGCGAGGTAACCGAGCAGGAAGTCGATGTTGAGGGACCGCTCGTGGGCCTCGTCGATGATGATCGTGTCGTAGGCGCGCAGCTCGCGGTCCGTCTGGATCTCGGCGAGCAGGATGCCGTCCGTCATGAGCTTGATGAAGGTGGCGTCCTGGTTCACCTGGTCGGTGAAGCGGACCTTCCAGCCGACGGCCTCACCGAGCGGGGTGTCGAGCTCCTCGGCGACGCGTTCGGCGACGGTGCGGGCGGCGATGCGGCGGGGCTGGGTGTGGCCGATCATGCCGCGGACACCGCGGCCTTGCTCCAGGCAGATCTTGGGGATCTGCGTGGTCTTGCCGGAGCCGGTCTCGCCGGCCACGATCACGACCTGGTGGTCGCGTATGGCGTCGGCGATCTCGTCCCTCTTCTGGCTGACGGGAAGCTGCTCCGGGTAGGTGACGGAGGGCACACGGGCGGTGCGCGCGGCGATCCTGTCCTCGGCCTTGGCGACCTCCGCCTCGATCTCGGCGAGTACGGCGGCCCGGGCCTCGGGCTTGCGGATCTTGCGCGCGCCTTCGAGCCTGCGGCCGAGGCGGTGCGCGTCGCGCAGGGACAGCTCGGTCAGGCGGGTGGCGAGGGTGCCGAGAGCGGGGGCAGGATGCGTAGACATACGCGGTCCAGGATCTCACCTCGGTGAAATGCGTGGCTAACGATTTGCCCGCGGCGGTTCGGCCCCGGGTGTGGTGCGCGCCACCCCCGTCCCGCGCCGGCTCAGCGGCCGTCCGGATGCCGTGGTGCCGGGGGTGCGCGAGTGGCTCGCGGCTCGGCCGTCGAGGGCCCGATCACAACGAAAGCCCCGTCCCGGAGGGGCGAGGCCTTCGAGGCGGTGGCTGGGGCCGGGGCCGAACCGGCGACCTTCCGCCTTCCAGGTGAGGTCCGACGCCGACCGCCGCTGTTCGCGCCTGTTGGCGTCAGCCGTTGGTGCCAGCCGCTCCATGCGGTCTTGACGAGCGTTGCCGCGTTCACCCTGCGTTCCGAATGCGGTCTTCTTCCTCAACGTGAAACTTCTATCTGATGCGGCTCGCCTTGCAACCGCTGCTCTCTCCGCCCGCGGTATCCGACGGCTCCACGCGCACCCGCCTGCCGTCTCCACCTTCGCCGCCCTGGCCGGTTGATCACTGGCGTATCCTCCGGATGCCCGCGCGCAGGGCAGACCGAGGGGGCGTTGGTGAGTGATTCCTGGAGAGCCGGTTCGGAGACCAGGCGCGGGGACCGGGTGGACGAGGAGCCGGGAGGGACGCCGTTCCCAGAGAACGCGAGCGGTGCGCCCGACAGCGGGACCGGGCCGTGGCGCATGCTGTCGTGCCTGGGGGTCGTCGTGATCGTCCTGGCAATGCCAGCCGGAGGGATCGTCTGGCTGTTCCGGGATGAACTGTTCCACCCGTTCGGCGACGTCCGAGCATGCGAGGGAAGCGACATGCAGTTGCCGGGCGTGATCCGAGCCGGGGGCGCATCGATCCCAGCCGGTGCCCACGACATCCACTACTTCACCCGGAACGGCAGCGCTGAGGTCACCTTCATGAGCGGCCAGATACCGGACTACCTCCACCGCGCGGGCATCCTCCCGGACGGCGAGCCCCTGTTCGACGAGAAGTACGGCAGTAAAGCGGTCGCCGACGATGAGATCGATCTCCCGGACGGTCTGTGCGGCTCCCCCCTGCGGGGCCCCGTCTGGATCTACCACTCCACAAGCGCCACCGGTTCCAGCGTCAACGTCATGGTCGAGCGCTCTCCCACGGTCAACGACAACTTCCGCTCGCCGGCCCGCGTCGTGGTCACCTACAAACTCCCCTGACGCGCACGGTGGAAAATTGCCGGTCTGCTGATCAGCCCTCCCGCCGACCAGCACGACTGAAGAAGCCCACGGCGCTGACCAGTTCAGGGCCCGTGGGCTTCTGCCGTCGTCGGTCGTTGCACCAGTCCAGCGATGCCCGGCACGGAAGACCGTGGTGGGACGCTGGCGTCCTCGGACATCTCACTTCGGCGCTGTGTCCTTGCAGCTCTCCGAAACCTTCACCACCTCGAAGATCACCGGGAAATCGGTGATCTGCTGGTTCGGGCCCGGCTGGGAGTTGCAGATCTTCCACTCGGCCGGGGCGTCCACCGGACGGCCCTGTCCGCTCGCGTCCTTGAAGATCATGTCGAGTTTGGGGCTCATCTGCTCGGACGCGCGCCCGGCGTTGCCGCCGATGACATCGGGCATGATGGCGGCGACCGGCTCAGGGTCTGCCGAACGACGCGTCTCGGCGGACCCCGAGCCGGTCGTGGTGCTTGCCGAGACATCCGGCACGGACGACGCGCCGCAGGCGGTGACTGAGGCCAGGAGCGTGGCGGCGAGGGCGGGTCTCAGAAGCTTGGTGACGGTCATGTTCCCCCCGAGCGTGACGGCAGTTCGGAACGGTATCCGTGGTGAGACAAGAGGAAGCACCGCTTTCTCGGTCAACTTTGATCCGGTGGCCGTGCCCGGTCGCAGCTCGGTCAGCGGAACGGCTCGGGACGAGTGACAGCGGAGGGCCTGTTCCTTGCCGCCCTTCCCACCACTCACCCCGGCTCCCATCCCGTCCGCCGTCGACCGGCACACCGTGGAGCGGGCGTGGTTCACGGCGTTTGGGTGGAGCGCGCCACTGTACGAACGACCTGGACGCCGTGGGCCGCGCCCGCTCGGCTCTGCCCGGGGTCGATGGCGGACGGGATGGGAGCACCCCGCGCACGCCGCCACGGACCCGCAGCCGGGAACGGAGTCCCCTCCTCCCGGTGCCGGCCGATCCCCGCCGAAGGCGTTGCCTCGACCGTGGGCCGCTCTATGCAGTGATCGGCTCATGGTCCCCGACCCTATCCACCTGCGGGCGCGCGTCGGCGCAGTGCGGGCGGAGCGGGCCGGAGGCAGGAGCGGCGCCCGCAGCGGAGCCGGGAAGCGCGCCGGGCGGCCTCGGCCCGTGAGCTGCTGGCCACGGTGAAGGGGGATCGCCTCTACGCGCTGTACCTCCTTGCCCTGACGATGGGGCTCCGCAAGGGCGAGCAGCTCGGCCTGCGCTGGGACGCCGTGGACCTGGAGAAGGGCGAGAGCCCGTCCCATGTGCGCGGGCTTTCCCCGGCTCGGAGTACTACGGCGGCTCCGCCCCGTCCCAGGCCGATCGGCGGTCGGTGAGCCCAGCCCGGCCCCCGCGCCGGACGCGCGGGCTTGGGGCAGGCCCGGGACGGTTCCCGTGTTCACAGTGATTCGCTCGTCGAAGTAGGAGCCCGACTATGCCCCTGCGGCATCGTTGCGAGTACGCCGCAGTCCTTCCTCGCAGCCTCCCTGGCAGCTCATGCCCACCGCCTCGGGAGTTCCCCGCCCACACGCTCGACGGGTGCGCGCCGCTCCCGGCCCAGATCCGCCAGATTCGAGCCGGTGTCGCATAAAGGGGGTGTCACACGCCGGTTCCTCGCGTACTCCTCTCCGTCCCGCTTGCCGGACCCGCACCATCTGGCAGTACTGGCACGTCCCGGCGTTGTCAGGGCTGCTCCCACCCTCCCCGGCACCACCCGGTTCAGGCTGCCCTCAGCTCCACCGTCCCGCTGCGACGGGATCAGCGGTGAAGGTCTCTCACCTCCACTCGAACCACTGCGCCTCACGGCGCACCCACGACCTCCGACACTCGACCGCCACGCTGCTCCTGGACCTCGGGGCCGCGCCGCACATCGTGCGGGAGATCGCCGGTCATAGCGATCTTCAGGTCACCCTCGGCGTGTACGCCCACGCGTCGGCGGAGGAGAAGCGGAAGGCGTTGACGCAGCTCAGCAAGCTCTTCCAGTAGGGCCGATCTGAGACCCACTGCCGTCGTACTGCCGTCAGGACGGCAACGAAAGACCCCCGCCGGAGTCCCGACGGGGGTCTTTTCGCTGTTCAGCGTTGTGGCTGGGGCCGGGGTCGAACCGGCGACCTTCCGCTTTTCAGGCGGACGCTCGTACCAACTGAGCTACCCAGCCACGGGGCTTCATGGGAAACCCCAGCGGTCCTGACGGGATTTGAACCCGCGGCCTCCACCTTGACAGGGTGGCGAGCACTCCAAACTGCTCCACAGGACCAAGCATTGCGTACGACAGTGTCGCACACGATTGTGCGTGCCCCCAACGGGATTCGAACCCGTGCTACCGCCTTGAAAGGGCGGCGTCCTAGGCCGCTAGACGATGAGGGCTATCGGCCCGCCTGGGCGCTTCTCAGCGCGTCGGGGACGTGAGAAGCATATGGGATGGGGGGAGGGTTCGCCAAAACGGTTTACGGGGTGCTCGGCGAGGGGGTCGCGCGGGTACGGGCCGGGCCGGTCGGGGGTCCGGCGCCCGGGGCGGGGCTGGCGCCCGGCTGGTTCTCCTCGGGCAGGTGGCGGGTCACCTCCGCGGTCGTCCGGCCGAGGCCGCCGAGCCTGATCTCGTCCCACGCCTGGAGCCGGCGGGTGCCCCGGTCCAGGTAGAGGATCGACGCCTCGATCGGGGCCGGGTAGCTGCCCTCGACCGCGCGCAGTCCGCTGCCGCCCGTCGATCCCTCAAGGCGCAGCCGGGTGCCGTACTTCATGACCTCCATGTCCTCGTGGTGCAGGTGCCCGGCCAGGACCAGCGGTACCTCGCCGTCCGTCTGGCGGGCGGCCGTCGGCTCATGGGCGACGGCGATGTCGACGGGCGTCCCGGCGGCCCTCTGGTCGCGCAGGGAGGAGGCCAGGCGCGCGCCCGCCAGCTCCTCCGCGCGTTCGCCGCCCGGGGCGACCGAGCGGTCCGGAGTGAACTGCGGATCGCCGATCCCGGCGAAGCGCAGGCCCGCGACCGTGATCGCCCTGCCGTCGTCCAGGACGCGGACGTTCCCGATGTGCTCCAGGTAGCGCTGGGTGGTGCGGGAGTCGTGGTTGCCGCGGACCCAGACGTACGGCGCGCCGAGGTTCGCGACGGGGTCCAGGAAGCCGTTCTCCGCAGCCGAGCCGTGGTCCATGGTGTCGCCCGAGTCGACGATCACGTTGACGTCGTACTGGCGCACCAGGGAGGCGATGATCTTCCAGCTCGCCGGGTTGAGGTGGATGTCGGAGACGTGCAGGACCCGGATCGTCGTCGGGTCGGGTTGGTACGCGGGAAGGGTGGACGTGACGTCGTACAGCTTCGCCACGTTCGTCACCAGTCGCGCCAACTCCTTCTGGTAGACGTCGAATTCCGTGACGATGCTGCGCGCGTTGCCGACCAGGGACGGGGCGGAGGAGAGCAGCCCGGAGAACTTCGGCTCCAGGACCGACTTCGGGTTCCAGGTGGCGTACGCGGTCGCTCCGGAGGCGGCGAGGAGGGTGAGCGCCAGGCCGCCCGCGGCGACGGCCCGGCGGGGGCGGCGGTAGACGGCCAGTCCCAGGGCCGTGGCGCCCGAGACCACCGCCACACAGGAGCGCGCGGCGAGGTCCAGCGTGCCGTGCTCGACGTCTTGGGTGATCTCCCGCTGGAGGCCGGAGATCCGCTCGGGGTGGTCGACCAGGGCCTGGGCGCGGACCGGGTCGAGCTGGTCGACGTTGACGTCGAGGCGGACGGGGGCCTTGTGGCTGTTCAGCTCCAGGGCGCCGAGCGGCGACACGTTGATCTTCGTGCCGCCGGTGAGGGAGGGACGCAGGGTCATGGTCGTGTTCATGGGACCCACCGGGACGCGCACGTCACCCACGATCAGCAGGCCGAGCCAGCCGCCCAGGATCACGACGGTGACCATGCCCAGGGCCCGGAGCCAGGGGTGGGGCTGCGGGACGAGTTCGGCGGCCGGGTGGGGACGGAGTGATCGGTAACGCCGGGCGAACGTGCCTGACGCCCTTCGTATGCGGTGCAGAGCTGTGGCGGGGACGCGGGCCATTGGTCCCATATGCCCAGGTGCGGCGCTCGGTATGCGGGACGGTTCGCGGGTCTCCTCCGAGGGCGTCGTAGCGGACAATGGGCCTGTGCTGGAGATGACGCGCGAGGAGTTCGAGGAACTGGTCGCCGAGGCGCTCGACCGGATCCCGCCGGAGCTGACGCGGCTGATGGACAACGTTGCGGTGTTCGTCGAGGACGAACCGCCCGCCGGCGACTCCGAGCTGCTCGGACTGTACGAAGGCACCCCGCTGACGGACCGCGGGGAGTGGTACGCAGGGGTGCTGCCGGACCGCATCACGATCTACCGGGGGCCGACCCTGCGGATGTGCGAGACGCGCGAGGACGTGGTGTCCGAGACCGAGGTGACGGTGGTGCACGAGATCGCGCATCACTTCGGGATCGACGATGCCCGGCTGCACGCGCTCGGATACGGGTGACCTCTGTCTGCGGATTCGCCTGACGTTCTCCGTGCGGGGCGCGTGTCCTCGCACGGACGGCGGGAGTTGGGCAGGGGGACTTCCCGGACCTTCCCCCAGCTCTCGGCCGCGCCCCGGCGGGAGAGCCCCATCGGAGGTGGCTGCCCGTGCGCGCCTGCAACGTACCCGTCCGTCTGGCCGCCACGGTCATGGCCGTCACCGCGGCCGTCGGCTGCATGAGCGTGGGGGACGACGCGGGCAGCCCTTCCCCGTCCCACTCGGCGGGCCGGCACGGCGGGGCCGCGCGGGGCGGGACGCCGGGGATGGGCGGGCGCGGCATCGGGGACCGGGACGGCGCGAAGCCCAAGGGGGGCTCATCCAGGCCGGACGAGTCGGGGTCCGGGGCCTCCGGGTCGCCGTCCGCGTCCGCGTCGGCGTCCGGGCGCGGTGCCAAGGACGGGAAGGGCCGGCCGACGGGCAGGGGGACGGCGCAGGGCGGCCCGGGGGGCGGCGGTGTGGTGCCGCCGCCCGCGCCCACGGATCAGGAGCCGACCCCCACGCAGACGTCGGCGGATCCCTCGCCGACGCAGGTGCCGGATCCCCCGTCGCCGCCCCCGACGACCGCGGAGCCGTCGTCCTCCGCCCATGAGCAGGCCGCGCAGATGCTGGGCACGCGGGTGCCGGCCCCCCGGGCGGGGGAGCCGGTCCGCGGCCGCCGGTGGCTCGGGCGTCCCGCCTCCGGCTGACGGACGGGCCGGGCGCCCTCCGCGGGGCGTCCTGTGGTGAGGGTCACCCGCCGGGGGAGGGCTCGGTTTGCGCTGGGCGGGGGCGGGTGCGTATGGTGGTAGATCGTTTGATCCCATTTGCCCGGCGCCGGTAAAGACGCGCCGCGTGTGGCGCGTACTCTCCCTTGCCGTGGCCGGACCGCATCGAGGCGGTCGATTGCGACTTCACGGATGTCTGGGCGCGTGCCGTGAACTCCGGAAGGTTCGCATTTCGCATGTCTGTCGTCAGTAGTGAGCACCTTGTCCTGACCGAGACCACGGAGGCCGCCGAGGCCGCCGAGGCCGGAACCGAGGCGGCCGACACCGCTCCCCAGGTCACCTTCGCCGATCTCGGACTGCCCGAGGGCGTCGTCCGCAAGCTCGCACAGAACGGTGTGACCGTCCCCTTCCCGATCCAGGCCGCGACCATCCCGGACGCCCTGGCCGGCAAGGACATCCTCGGCCGCGGCCGGACCGGGTCCGGCAAGACGCTGTCCTTCGGCCTGCCGACCCTGGCCACGCTGGCCGGCGGCCACACCGAGAAGAAGAGGCCGCGGGCCGTGATCCTCACGCCGACCCGCGAGCTGGCCATGCAGGTCGCGGACGCGCTGCAGCCCTACGGCGACGTGCTCGGGCTGAAGATGAAGGTCGTCTGCGGCGGCACGTCCATGGGCAACCAGATCTACGCCCTCGAGCGCGGGGTGGACGTCCTGGTCGCCACGCCGGGCCGGCTGCGCGACATCATCAACCGTGGCGCCTGCTCCCTGGAGGACGTGCAGATCGCCGTGCTCGACGAGGCCGACCAGATGTCCGACCTGGGCTTCCTGCCCGAGGTCACCGAACTGCTCGACCAGGTCCCGGCCGGCGGCCAGCGGATGCTCTTCTCCGCCACCATGGAGAACGAGATCCGGACGCTCGTCGACCGGTACCTGAACGCGCCGGTGAGCCACGAGGTGGACGCGGCCCAGGGGGCCGTGACGACCATGTCGCACCACATCCTCATCGTGAAGCCGAAGGACAAGGCGCCGGTCACCGCCGCCATCGCCTCCCGCAAGGGACGCACCATCGTCTTCGTCCGCACGCAGCTCGGCGCGGACCGCGTCGCCGAGCAGCTGCGCGACGCCGGTGTGCGGGCGGACGCGCTGCACGGCGGCATGACCCAGGGCGCGCGTACCCGGACGCTGGCCGACTTCAAGGAGGGCTACGTCAGCGTGCTCGTCGCGACCGACGTCGCGGCGCGCGGCATCCACGTCGACGGGATCGACCTCGTGCTCAACGTGGACCCCGCCGGGGACCACAAGGACTATCTGCACCGCGCCGGGCGTACGGCTCGTGCGGGCCGTACGGGCACGGTCGTCTCCCTCGCCCTGCCGCACCAGCGGCGGCAGATCTTCCGGCTGATGGAGGACGCGGGCGTGGACGCCTCGCGCCACATCATCCAGGGCGGGGCCGCGTTCGACCCCGAGGTCGCCGACATCACCGGTGCCCGCTCCATGACGGAGGTGCAGGCCGAGTCCGCCGGGAACGCCGCACAGCAGGCCGAACGCGAAGTCGCCGAGCTCACCGAGCAGTTGGAGCGGGCCACGCGGCGCGCCGCCGAACTGCGCGGGGAGGCCGACCGGTTGACCGCGCGGGCCGCGCGGGAGCGTGGCGAGGACCCGGAGGCGGCGGTCGCCGCGGCTTCCGCCGCCGTCGAAACGGTCCACGAGGACCCCGCCGCGGACGCGGCGCCGGCCCCCGAGGTGTCCCTGCCGGAGCAGCCGACGGCGCGGGACGCCGGACGGGCGGAGCGGGCCGGCCGGGGCGAGCGCGAGGAGCGTACGGCCGGATCGTGGTCGTACGAGCGCCGTGAGCGCCGTGACGAGCGGGGCGGTTTCGACCGCGACCGTCGTTTCGACCGCGACCGCGACCGCGACCGCGACCGCGACCGCGACCGTGACCGCGACCGTGACCGTCGTCCCTTCGACCGCGACCGTGGCGACCGTGGCTTCGAGCGCCGGGACGGTGACCGCGATCGTGGCGGGCGTTCGTTCGAGCGGCGTGACGACCGTGGCGGTTTCCGCCGTGACGGCGACCGTGACCGCGACCGTCGTCCCTTCGACCGCGACCGTGGCGACCGTGGCTTCGAGCGCCGGGACGGTGACCGCGATCGTGGCGGGCGTTCGTCCGAGCGGCGTGACGACCGTGGTGGCTTCCGCCGTGACGGCGACCGCGACCGTCGTTTCGACCGCGACCGCGACCGCGACCGCGACCGCGACCGCGACCGTGACCGTCGTCCCTTCGACCGCGACCGTCGTGACGGCGAGCGGAGGTCGTTCGAGCGGCGTGACGACCGTGGCGGTTTCCGCCGTGACGGCGAGCGGCGGCCCTTCGAGCGGCGCGACGAGCGCGGCGGGCACCGGGGCAGCGACCGCCCGTTCAACCGCGACCGCCAGGGCGACCGCCCCGGCTTCCTCCCCCACTCTCGGCTTCGCTCGAGCGGGGGGACCCCCAGCGCCACCCACGACCGCCCCTACGGCCGCCGTGACGACCACCGCGGCACGGGTACGTTCGGCCGCCGCGAGGACAAGCCGCGCTGGAAGCGCAACGGCTGACGCGGGGCCGGGCGGGCGGCTCAGCCGGCAGCACGGCATCCACGGGCACGAGCGCCGTGGCCCCCGCGGAACCGGGGCCACGGCGCCAGGCATGCGGCCCCGGGCGTGGGCCCATTCGCAGGATCTCGGCCGTTGGTGTGGCCGGGACACCGATACCCGATCGGCGTCCCGCCTTCCTCCGGCTATGCTCGGGGAGGCACCATCGCCAGGGCCCTTAGCTCAATTGGCAGAGCAGTGGACTTTTAATCCATTGGTTGTGGGTTCGAGTCCCACAGGGCCTACGCAAGAGCCCCCAGCTCAGAAGCACTCGGAGCTGGGGGCTCCGCCGTTTTCGAGGGTTCGGTGACCGTCGGCCCAGCCGAAGCCCAGCCGAAGGCTCTTCAGCGGCGGCGCACGGTGCCGGCGCAGCGGGCGTGGATGCGGCCTGACCCGGCGGCGACACCGGATGGGCTGACGTGGTCGTAGGGCCGAGACTCGTCGCCGTCGCGGATCGGCTGGTCGCAGGCGAGGCACATCGTGACGCCGGTGAGCGTCTCGTAGTGGTCGACGAGGGCGTTCAGCGAGCGGGCCAGGCGCCGGGCATAGGTGATGGCGCCGCCGGGCGCGGGGCTCGGTTCGGCGGCGAGTTTCTGGCGGGCCTCTCCCAGACAGGCGAGCGCGCAGTAGCGGGGGATGCTGTCCTTCGGCAGGCGCGCGGCCAGCCGCTCCACCTCGGGCATGAGCAGTGCCATGTGACCGCGCAGCAGTTCGGTGGGCGCCGTCTCGCCGGTCGTGGGCGGGTCGGTGCTCTCGGCGATCAGGCGGCGTGCCGTGGCGCGCATCGTGTCGACGTCCAGCGGCACGGTGCTGCCGGCGGCCTCCACGGTGCCCGTCACCGGTGCTCGCCCTCGTGGCGGCGGGGGAGAGCGCAAGGCTCCAGCGGGGGCTCGCAGCCGTGCGGCAGGCTCATCACGGTGCCGCCGTCCTGCGTGACCGAGCCGTCCCGGCCCACCCGGTAGACGCGGATGGTCATTTCGGCACCGGGTTCTGCCGGGACGGTCGGTTGCACGGTGTCGACGCTCCTTCGCAGCGTTGGCCACGCCCCCGGACGCTGTCGCGGGGCTCTTTGCGTAACACCCGACGCTAGGAACTGACGGCTTCCGTCCGCCACACATGTGCAGGGTTTTGCGCGCGAGTTCGGGCGCCACCGGCTCTGGCCGCTTCGCGCTCTTGACGGCATGGCGGGCTGGCGAAACGGTCATGCACACAGCTGCACAGAGCGATCGCGGGAGGCTGACGTGCCACTACAGTTCGTTGGGATCGACCCCGACACCGAGACCGGCGACAGTCCGACGGTGTGGATCGACACAGACAAGCAGGAACTCCTCTTCCAGGGCTGGACCGCCACACCGGACGAGGAGGCGCGCATCTACGGCGAGGCCGGCACGGCTCCTGGGCACGCTTCTGGTGTCCCGCCCCACGAGACGATCATCCGGATTCCCGCACGCATGGTGCACCTCATCAGGAAGGCATGCGATGACCTCGAACGTTCCACCGATCGGTGAACTGCTCGATGCCACCCGGCACTCCGCGGTGCACCTGGAGATGCGGGACGCCTACGTCGTTTCCAGAGAGACCAGCGAGTTTCAGCGCTGGCTGAGGACCGGCGAGCGTCCTGACGACCCGGAGGCGGACTACTGGAGGCAGTGGACGAACGCGGTACGGCGAACCGTGGACCGCGGCGTGGTCGTGCGCCGGGCCCGGATCGTCTCGGAGCCGGTCACCGACTACATCCGGTACGAGTACGCCGGTACCCCGGTCAACCTCGCGGCCGGGGAGCAGGTCCGCTGGCTTCCGCGCCGGTGCGCCTCGGACATCGCCCTGCCGGGCAACGACTTCTGGCTGTTCGACGGCAAGCTGGTCCGCTTCGGGTTCTTCAGTGGCGAGGGCGACCTCGTGGGACATGCCCTCGACGAGGACCCGGCCACTGTGAAGCTGTGCACATCTGCGTTCGAGGCGGTGTGGAGGCGGGCAATTCCGCACAGCGAGTACGAGATCCACTGATTCACGCACCGGGACAGGCCACCTCATGCCCGCATCACCGTCGACGTCGGCGCAGGCCGCGCGAGAGACCGTAGGAAGGCGTCTGAGAGAGCTGCGGCAGGACGCCGGGCTGACAGTGGTCCAACTGGCCCAGCGGTGCGGCTGGCACTACGCCAAGACCTCCCGCATCGAGAACGCCCGCACCTCGCCCTCCGTCGCCGACATCCGGGCCTGGTGCGAGGCATGCGATGCCGGCGACCAGGCGGCCGACCTGGTTGCCGCATCCCGCAACGCCGAGTCCATGTACACCGAATGGCGCCGCAAGATCCGTACCGGGCTGCGCCAGGTGCAGGAGTCCTACGCAGACCTGTTCAGGAAGACCCGCCTGTTCCGCATCTACTCGTCGAGGATCGTTCCCGGCCTGGTGCAGACCGAGGGCTACGCGGCGGCGCTGCTGCACACCATCGCGGCCTTCCACGGTGCGCCGGACGACTCGGCCGAGGCCGCCGCCGCTCGCCTGCAGCGTTCCCGGGTCATCCACGAACCCGGCCGCCGGTTCGTGCTGCTCGTCGAGGAGGCGGCGCTGTACTACCGGATGGGCGACTCCGAGGCGATGGCCGCGCAGCTCGGGCATCTGTTGACGGTGGGTGCGCTGCCGGCGGTGTCGTTGGGCGTCATCCCCTCCGGTCTGCCGGAGCGGCCCATTCGGCCCCTGGAGGCATTCCACGTCTATGACGACAGCCTTGTCGCGATAGAGCTGTTGACGGCCCGCGTGACCGTCGGCCAGCCGTCCGAGGTGGCCGAGTACCTGAAGGCGTTCGAGCAGCTGCGAGCCCTGGCCGTGTACGGCGCGGAGGCGCGCGCCCTGATCGTGAAGGCCATCGACGCGCTGCGCTGATTGGGGGCGGCGCAACGCGGCTGCCCGACGGCCGGCTGCCGCAGCGCCGCTTCCGAACCTGCCCCGGGCCGAACGCCTCGTTGGCGCAGTCGACGCCGGGATGTCGAGGATTTCCGGCAGTTCGGGGCGCAGGCTGCGGTGCGGGCGCGGGCGCGAGGTCCTCGGGGTCTTGCGGGCGAAGGCGGTGGAGCGGGCCATGCCGTGGACGTGGATGAAGGTACGGCGGAAGCCTCCGTTGCAGACCGTGTTGCCGCCCTCGCGCACCGCCTGCTGTACGAAGTCGCCGGGAAGGAGGTCGAAGCGCATGCGGGGGCTGGGCCCCAACGCGGTGGCGTAGCGGTGGACGACGCCGTTGCCCGCCTCCGGCTCGGTGCTCTGGTGCAGGCTCAGCGGCTTGCTCGGCGTATGCCCTGTGACCAGGGGGTGAGAGCCGGTTCGGGAGGCCGGCGAGAGGAGTGGCCGTGGCGCGGACCGCGTGGACGCGCTCGCTCGCCCACGGGGCCGGCCGGGTCCTAACCGGCCGTCAGCTTCGTGAGCGGCAGCGTGTGCTGCGTGTGGATCACCTTCGCGCGCAGGTAGCGGACGTTGTGCGCGGTGGTGAAGACGCCCGTGGGGACGCGGTCGGTGACCGTGAGGCCCAGGGCGCGGAGCTGGGCCGCCTTGTCGGGGTTGTTGGAGAGCAGGTCCAGGGCGTCGATGCCGAGGGCGCGGAGCATCTGTCCGGCGGCCGTGTAGTCGCGGGCGTCCTCGGGCAGGCCGAGCGCGGTGTTCGCCTCGTAGGTGTCCAGGCCCCGGTCCTGGAGGGCGTAGGCGTCGAGTTTGTTGTAGAGGCCGATGCTGCGGCCCTCCTGGCGGAGGTAGAGCAGCACGCCGCCGTGCTCGGCGATGCGCTCGACCGCCTCGCGCAGCTGGGGTCCGCAGTCGCAGCGTGCCGAGCCGAAGATGTCGCCGGTCAGGCACTCGGAGTGCAGGCGTACCAGCGGCGGCCTGCCCTCGGGTGCGCCGAGGACCATGGCCACGTGCTCCTGACCGTCGGCGAGGCCGTGGAAGGTGACCAGGTCTCCGGTGACCGTGTAGCCGTCGCCGAAGCGGAACGGGACGGTCACGCGGGTGCGGACCGTGGCGGTGGGGAGGCCGGTCGAGTGGCTGCTGTCGGCTGCGGCATCGGATGCCGCCGCGTCGCCGGGCTCGCGCATGTCTGTCACCCTTCTCCGGCCGCCGGGTCGCGGTTCCGGTATGCGCTTCCGCTGCGTCGGATGCGCCGTTGTGCTTCAGATTTGAAGCACAAGCATGGTCGGAGACAGTAACCCTGCTTTAAAGTTCAAGCAATTGATTTGGGGGGACTTTGTGGGAGTTGCGCCCTCGACGAACGCCGGCGCCAGGGCGGCGCGCCGCATGGCGAGTGCCCCTCGTCTCCCTGGAGCACCTCCGTGATCCGGTCGCAGATGGCCTCCAACTGGGCCACCTGCTCCGGCGACAGGTGGTCGAAGACGGCCGCGCGGACCGTGTCGACATGACCCGGCGCCGCACGCTCCAGCAGTGCCCTCCCCGCGTCCGTCAGGACCGCGATGCTGCCCCGCCGGTCGGTCGGGCAGCCCTCCCGGCGGACCGTGCCGTCCCGATCCAGGCGGGTGACGGCGTACGTCAGCCGGCTGCGGGTGATCTTCAGGCTCTCGGCGAGGTCGGTCATCCGCATCCGGTGGCCGGGCGCGTCGGAGAGGTTGGCCAGGACGGAGTAGTACAGGTGGGGCATGCCGGCCTCCTGCTGGAGGTGCCGGTCGATCGCGTCCTCCAGGAGCCACGACGCGGCGAGGTACGAGCGCCAGGCGCGCTGTTCCTCGCGGGTGAGCCAGCGGGTCGTCATGACCGCAGTCTAGTTATTGTTTAAAAGTTGAACCAAGCGTGCACGCCGAGGCGCATCGGATCAGACTGCTGTGTCCCGGCGCAGCGAATCCCGACCACTGGAGCGCACCTCATGGCCCACCCCTACGTCCTGTTGTCCGCCGCCGTCTCCCTCGACGGCTTCCTGGACGACACCGGGCCCGAGCGGCTCCTGCTGTCCGGGCCGGAGGACTTCGACCGGGTCGACGAGGTCCGGGCGGGCAGCGACGCCATCCTCGTCGGCGCGGGCACCGTGCGCACCGACAACCCGCGGCTGCTGGTCAACTCCGCGCGGCGGCGCGCGGCCCGGGTCGCCGCGGGGCTGCCGGAGTACCCGCTGAAGGTCACCGTCAGCGTGTCCGGGGACCTCGACCCGGAGGCCCTCTTCTGGCACACCGGCGGGGCGAAGACCGTCTACTCGACCGACAAGGGCGCCGAGCGGCTGCGCGGGCGGCTGCCGGCCGGCGTGGAAGTGGTGGCGCTCGGGCCGGACATGCAGTGGCGGGATGTGCTCGGCCACCTCGGGGACGTCAAGGGCGTGCGGCGGCTGATGGTCGAGGGCGGCGGGCAGGTGCACACTCAGCTGCTGCGGCAGGGGCTCGCGGACGAACTGCAGCTCGCGGTCGCGCCGCTGTTCGTGGGGGAGGCCGGCGCGCCGCGGATGTTCGGGCCGGGAGCCTATCCCCCGGGGCGGATGCGGCTGGTCGAGGCACGGGTGGTCGGTGACGTGGTCCTGATGCGCTACGTGCCCACGGCACCCGGGACCGGGCGGCTGGCCTTTGCCGCGGACCGGCGGTGGCTGGAGGCCGCCTGTGAGCTGGCGGCGCAGTGCCCGCCGTCCCGGACGGCCTTCAGTGTGGGCGCGGTGATCGTCGCGGCCGACGGCACGGAACTGGCACGGGCGCACTCCCGGGAGGGCGGCGACGCCGTGGTCCACGCGGAGGAGGCGGCGCTGGCCAAGCTCGACCCGGCGGACCCCCGGCTGGCCGCCGCCACGGTCTACAGCAGCCTGGAGCCGTGCGCCCGCCGCGCCTCCCGGCCCGCGCCGTGCGCCCGGCTGATCATCGACGCCGGGGTGCGACGGGTGGTCACCGCCTGGCGTGAACCGGACACCTTCGTGGCGTCCGCGGACGGGAACGCGCTGCTGGCTGCACAGGGGGTGGACGTGGTGGTGCTGCCGGAGTACGAGGACCTGGCGAAGGCCCCCAACGCCCATCTGCTGCCCCCGGCCACCCGCACGTGACGCCCGGGGACCACATCCCCACCCCCACCTCCGCCACGGCCGCCATGGCCGACGCGGCGCCGCGCCGGGGCCGCGCCGGGGCCGTGGGCGGCCGGAAAACGCTGGTGAAGGGCCCTGCGCGGAAAACCCGTGTGCCTCCTGCGGCGCGCATGGCGTACACTGATCTCACCGACGCGGGGTGGAGCAGCTCGGTAGCTCGCTGGGCTCATAACCCAGAGGTCGCAGGTTCAAATCCTGTCCCCGCTACTGATGGCCGAGGGCCGGAGTCCGAAAGGGCTCCGGCCCTCGGCGTGTGCCGTGGCCCGCCGCGGCCCCTCCCCGCCGCCGCCCCGGTCATACGCCGGCCGGCCCACAGAGGTCGTCCCGCCGGCCGCGTCCGCACCGGCCCGGGCGCCCTGCTGGCCGCCGTCACCGAGGACGTCGCCCGCCGTGCCGGCGGCCGTGCCACGGACGACATGGCCCTGCTGCCCTGCTGCCCTGCTGGCCGTGCGCCGGCCCGACCGGCCCTCGGCGTCGTCACGCCATGTGAACGAATGACGCCCCTGCGCATAACAACTGACACACCATCAATAACCGTGAGGCGGCCGAGGCGTGGTCAAGTCGCCCTATTTGGCCCGTTCCTGGCGTGAAAGTCCAGGTCAAAAGCATCAGTGATCTGGTGGAACGGCTTGGAATCCGGGCCCCGCGTCTATTAACGTTCGATAACGCAGCGCGGTCGTCCCAGCCGTCACAAGAGGCGGCTCCGTGCGCGTGTGCCGAATCCCGCAAGGGAGCCGGGGAACCACCACCTTGGGGTGAATCGGGCGGAAGCCGCCGTGGCAGCACGGCCGGTGACGCCCGTAGGAGACCTTCCTGCTCCGAACCCGTCAGCTAACCCGGTAGGCCAGTAGGAAGGAAGGAGTGCGCCCACGTGGCGTCCAACGGGCCTGCCCAGAGCACCTCGTTCGCTCCGAACGGCACTCAGACGTTCGGCTTCGCACCCCGTACCGACGAGGGCCCGTGGGAGGAGTGGAACCCCACCGAGGAGGCCCTCCGTCCCGTACGCGGCCGGCATCGCGTCACCAAGCAGCGCGGGGGCGGGCTCGCGCGCAGCTCCACCGTTCTCGGCGTCGGTGTGATGGCCGCCGTCGGCGCGGGCGGCATGGCCACCGCGCAGACCGGCAAGCCCCCGGTGTCGATATCCATGCCGGACCTGTCCTCGGTCGCGGACTCGGCCAAGGCGCTCCTCGGCGAGGACTCCGACGCCCCCAAGGGCTCCGCCACCGCCCTCAGCTCCGTCGGCCTGACCACCGCCGACGCCGCCGCGGGCAAGGCGGACGCGGGCGAGGCGCTGCGCGCCCGGATCCTGCAGCAGGCCGAGTCCCAGCAGGACCGGGTCGACAGCGCGGCCGCACAGGCCGCGGAGGACGCCGCCGCGAAGAAGGCCGCCGAGGCCGCCGCCAAGGCGCAGGACGCCGCGGAGGCCAAGGCCGCGGCCGAGAAGCAGCAGGCGATCGAGGAGGCCAAGAAGAAGGCCGAGGCCGCGCGCCTGGCCGAGCTCGCCAAGCAGTACGCGCTGCCGACCTCCTCGTACACCCTGACCTCCCGCTTCGGCGACGCCGGTTCCATGTGGTCCTCCGGCTACCACACCGGACTCGACTTCGCCGCGCCGACGGGCACGCTCATCAAGGCGGTCCACAGCGGCACCATCACCGAGGCGGGCTGGGCCGGTTCCTACGGGTACCGCACCATCCTCACCCTCGACGACGGCACCGAGCTGTGGTTCTGCCACCAGTCCTCGATCAGCGTCAGCGTGGGGCAGAAGGTGGCCACCGGTGACGTCATCGGCCGCGTGGGCGCGACCGGCAACGTGACCGGGCCGCACCTGCACCTGGAGGTGCACCCCGGCGGCGGCGACGCCATCGACCCGCTGGCGTGGCTGCGCAGCAAGGGCCTCAACCCCTGACGTCCCCTGAGGCACCGGGTCCGGGCCGTTCCCGGGCCCGAGGCGCCGCTCCCCTGACCCCGGCAGCCCTGGCGACACCCCCCCGACGGCAGGGCTGCCGGTCGTACCGACGCCGACGGACGAGGAGGCGGCGAAGCCGACGGCGGCGTCCGCGTGACCGTGCGGGGCGCGGCCGAGTGGGCCCGGCCCCTACCGGCGATACGGGTTGTACCCGGGATACGGCGCGGCCGGCCCGTGCTGTGGCACCCCGTACAGCGGCACTCCGTGCGGCGGCGCATACCCGTGGCCGTGCCACACCGGCGGCGCCATCGCGGGTGCCACCGGCGCCGTGACCCGCGCCGCGTACTCCAGTGCCGGCCGTGCCACCGCCCGACGCGCCCACAGCGCGCAGAGCAACTCCCGCTCCCGCACGATGAAATCGGCACCCGCCCGCCCCCGGCGCCCCCGGTGGCGCAGGAACGCCACCGACGTCGCGAACGCCTCGTACTCCGCGACCGAGCGCGCCGCCTCCTTCCCGAAGTGGTGGCCCGCGTACTCCCGGGCCAGCCGCCGCGCCCGCAGGGAACCGAGGACGAACGGCTCCACCGGTCCCAGCCATCCCGCGACCGCGTACGCGGGCAGCTCCTCCCGCACGGTCCTCAGCTCGCGCTGCCGGGTCCAGATCACCAGCCAGGTCAGCAGCCCGAACGCGGGTGCCATGAAGGCCGCGTAGACCGCGAAGAACCCGTACTCGCCGAACTTCGCCGACCCGTTCCACATGGCGTGCATGCCCATGGCGAGCAGCAGCCCGCCCAGCGGCGCCAGCAGCCGGCGTACGCGCTGGCGCTCCGCCGAGAGCGCGGTGATCCCGAAGCCGATGCCCGTGAGCACGGTGAACAGCGGGTGCGCGAACGGCGACATCACCACGCGCACGAAGAAGGTGGCGGCCGTGACGGAGGCGAGCCCTCGCCCCCCGCTCATCTGGTCGGTCCCGAAGGCCGTGCCCAGATAGAGGATGTTCTCGGTGAAGGCGAAACCGGTCGCGGTGACCCCCGCTATCACCACCCCGTCGACGATCCCGGTGAAGTCCCGTCTGCGGAAGAGGAAGACGAGCAGCACGGCCGCCGCCTTCGCGGACTCCTCGACGAACGGCGCTATGACCGTCGCGCCGAGCGTGTCGGCGCCGTTCGGATCGGCGGTCGTGGTCGCTATCCACCGCGTCGCGAAACTGTTCGCGACGATCGCTATGAGCGCGGCCGCGCACGCGCCCCACGCGAAGGCGAAGACCAGGTTCCGCCAGGGACCGGGCTCGACCCGGTCCAGCCAGCGGAAGGCCGCCACCAGCAGCGGCACGGGCAGGACGGCCAGGGCGAGCCCGACGAGGAAGCCCTCGGTGCCGGTCTGCTGCCGCACGAGGGCGAGGATCACGAGCCCGGACAGCGCGAGGAGGGTGATCAGCGCCCCGTACCGCACCCACCGCCTCTGCCACCAGTGCGGGTGCCGGAGCACGCCCCCGTCCACGGGACCGTCGGGGTACGTCGGGTACGGGGGAAGGGTGGCCACGGCATCGACCCTAACGAGACAGGGGCGCCGCCCGCGACGGTGCCCGGTGGACCCGCGGGGCGCTCAGCCGCCGGCGGCCGGCTGGTCTCGGTGCTGCACGCGCCGGAACAACAGATCGTTCACCACATGACCCTTGTCCAGTCCCTGGCCCTCGAAACGGGTCAGCGGCCGGAACGCGGGCCGTGCCGCACAGCCGCCGCCCGGCTGGGTGTTCTCGAACTCCGGGTGGGCGGTGAGCACCTGGAGCATCTGCTCGGCGTACGGCTCCCAGTCCGTGGCGCAGTGCACCAGCGCGCCCGGCTTCAGACGGGTGGCGGCGAGCGTGAGGAACTCCGGCTGGATGAGCCGCCGCTTGTGGTGGCGCTTCTTGGGCCAGGGGTCGGGGAAGTAGACGCGCAGCCCGTCGAGGGAGTGCGGTGCGAGCATCTCGCGGAGCAGGATGATCGCGTCGCCGTTCCCGACCCGGATGTTGGCCAGGGCGTTCTGCTCGGCGAGGTTGAGGAGGTTGCCCTGGCCGGGCGTGTGCACATCGACCGCGAGGATGTTGGTGTCCGGGTCGGCGGCGGCCATCTGCGCGGTGGCCTCGCCCATCCCGAACCCGATCTCCAGCACCACGGGTTTCGTGTCGCCGAACAGCTCGGCGAGATCGACCACCCGCTGCCCGTCGATGTCCAGCCCCCATGTGGGCCACAGCCGCTGCAGGGCATCCGCCTGCCCGGCGGTCACCCGGCTCCGGCGGGGCTGGAAGCTGCGGATCCGCCGCTCGAAGTGCGACCCGGCGGGATCGGCCTTCGGCCCGCCGGGGAAGCGGGGCTCACCCTTGGCCCGGGTGCGGGGGACGGAGGCGACGGGGGCAGCGGCGGCCCGGCCGCGGGGTGCGGCCTGGGGGTCTTCGCGGGCGACATCGAGGGAGTCAGACACAGTGGAGCCGATTTTACGGGGAGGGACGACGGCACCCGGCCGTCCGGTGGGCGGGCGCTCAGTCCCGGGCCAGCGCCGCCAGCGCCCGGCGCGCCACCTCCCGGCCGATCGGCAGGGAGGCGGTTGCCGCGGGGGAGGGCGCGTTCAGCACATGCACCGCCCGCGGGCCCTCCCGGATCAGGAAGTCGTCCACCAGCGTCCCGTCCCGCAGCACGGCCTGCGCCCGCACCCCGGAGGCCGCCGGCACGAGGTCGGCCGCCTCGACCGCGGGCAGCAGTCTGCGCACGGCCCGTGTGAACGCCCTCTTCGACACCGACCGCCGCAGCTCGCCCGCCCCGTACCGCCAGTGCCGGCGCGCTATCCGCCATGACCCCGGCCACGCCAGCGTCGCCCCCAGCTCCCGCGGCCGCAGCGTCCCCCGGCCGTACCCCTCGCGCGCCAGGGCCGGCACCGCGTTCGGCCCGATGTGCACCTGCGCGTCGATCCCCCGCGTCAGATGCACCCCGAGGAACGGGAACGCCGGGTCCGGCACCGGGTACACCAGCCCCCGCACCAGCTCCGGCCGTGCCAGGGCGTAGTACTCGCCCCGGAAGGGCACGATCCGCATGCCCGGGTCGTCGCCGGCCAGCCGGGCCACCTCGTCGCAGTGCAGCCCGGCGCAGTTGACGAGCGCCCGCGCCCGCAGCACCGTCCCGTCCGCGGTCCGCACTGCGACGCCGAGCGAGGGGCGCCGGTCGATCCGCACCACCCGCGCGCCGTACCGGACCTCCGCCCCCGAGGCGTCGCCCAGCTGCCGGGCGACCGCCACGAAGTCGCAGATCCCCGTCGTGCCCACGCGGATGGCCGCGAGCCCGCGCACCTCCGGTTCGTACTCCGTGATCTGGGCCGGGCCCAGTTCCCTGACCGGGATGCCGTTCTCCCGGCCGCGCTGGACGAGCGCGTGCAGCCGCGGCAGCTCGTCACGCTCCGTCGCGACTATCAGCTTGCCCGTGACGGCGTGCGCGATGTCGTACTCGGCGCAGAACTTGACCATCTCGGCGGCGCCCCGCACCGCGTACCTGGCCTTGAGCGAACCGGGGCGGTAGTAGATACCGCTGTGGATGACCCCGCTGTTGCGTCCCGTCTGGTGGCGGGCCGGGCCGGACTCCTTCTCCAGGACCGTCACCCGCGTGCCCGGCGCGGCACGTGTGATCGCATACGCCGTCGACAGGCCGACGATTCCTCCGCCGACCACCAGCACGTCGCAGTCATACGCGATCTTCCGCATCTGCTCCACCTCCCGGTTTCGATAGTGCACTGCGCCACTGACAGTGCGCTCAAACCCGGGAGGCGCCCGAGGGCCGACGGCCGGCGGCCGCGGGCGCTAGGCCGGAGCCATCAGCAGGGGCCGTGCCCGCTCCCGCAGCTCCGCCACGCGCGGTTCGTCGCCGTACGGCTCCAGCCGGTGTATGAGGTCCCTCACATACTCGGTGGTGCGCGCCGACGATATGCGCCCGGCGACCTCCACCGCCCGCACGCCCTGCTCGCACGCCGCGTCCAGGTTGCCCGACTCCAGCTCGGCGACCGCCGACACGACCAGGCGCAGCCCGTGGGAGCGCACGTACTCCTCCGTGGGCCGGGACAGGGCCTGCTCGGTGAAGCGGCGGACCTGGCGGGGCGCCTTGAGGTCGCGGTAGCACTCGGCGGCGTCCGCCGCGAAGCGGTCGTAGGAGTAGAAGCCGAGCCAGGACGGGTCGTTGTCGCCGTCGCGGGCCCGCTCCAGCCAGCCCTCGGCCGCCTTCAGGGACGCGCCGGCCGCCTGGGCGTCCCCCGCGCGCGCGTGCGCCCGTGCTTCGACGAGGCGGAAGAAGCTCATGGTGCGGGCCGTGGCCAGGCCGCGGTTGCGCTCCAGGGCGGCCTGGGCGAGGTCGACGCCCTCGTCGCCGAAACCGCGGTAGGTCGCCTGCAGTGACATGGAGGCCAGGACATAGCCCCCCAGGGGCACGTCGGCGGCCGCGCGCGCGAGGCGCAGTGCCTGGATGTAGTAGCGCTGGGCGGCCTCCTGCTGCCCCGTGTCGAAGGCCATCCAGCCGGCCAGGCGCGTCAGTTCGGCGCTGGCCCCGAACAGGGCCCGGCCCACCTCGTCCGAGTACGACCCGAGCAGCAGGGGTGCGGCCTCCACGCGTAAGCACTCGGGCACCATCGACGAACGCCAGTCGCCGCCACCGTACTTGGAGTCCCAGCGCCGGGCGTCCTCCGCGGCCTCGCGCAGCTTCTGCACATCGCTGTGGCCCACCTTCAGCGGTGCTCCGGGGCCCTCGCCGGGGCCGGGGTCGCGCGCCACGGAGCTGTCGGCCGGGGTGATCAGCCAGCGGGAGGCGGGGGTCGCATAGGCGCTCACGGCGAACGATCCGGCCAGCGACTGCCAGATGCCGCCACTGCCGCCCCGGCGTCCGGCGAGGTCGAGGCGGTACAGCTCCGTCGCCGACTTCACCGCCTGGCCCACGTCCCGGGGAAAAGCGAGGCCCACTTCCGGTGCGGGATCCGCGTCCGCCAGACCGATCTCGTGGAGCGGTACGGGGCGGCCGAGCTTCTGGGCGATGGCCGCGGCGATGAGGTGGGGCGCGGCGCCCTGCGGCACCATGCCCTTGGACACCCACCGCGCCACCGACGTCTTGTCGTAGCGAAGAGTCAACCCGCGTTGGGCGCCAAGGTCGTTGACGCGCCGGGCGAGTCCTGCGTTGCTGATTCCCGCGAGGGCGAGAACGGCGCCGAGCTTTTCGTTCGGCCCGCGTTGCTCCCTGGACATGCGCCACCCCTCGACACAGACGGCTGCCACGGCGGTGGCATAACCGCGCGGCATTCGTAAACCCAGCGTAGTTCGCCGCATCCCAGCCGTTAAGGGGCGTAAATCCGGATGGCGGGATTGTGGTCCGTACCTCAGTACGGAGTGTCGCGGCGTGCTCCTGGTGTGTGGCCGTGCGCCCGTCCGTGCGCTCTTCTCCGGCCACCCGGGGAGCGGTTGCATGGCCGTGCGTGGGTCGGCCCGCTGTACTGGATCCAGTGGGCTGGGGGACACCGCCGCCTTCATCCCCGCAGGCGGCGGACCGGTCCGGGAGGCGAACTCCGCCTCCCGGGCCGTGCGTTGCGCAGGGCCCTGTACGGAGCGTGCGCACGCCTGCCCACCCTCAGTCGATTTGGCCGAAAATCGACGGCGGATTCCGGGGGCGATCAAGCCTCCGACCATGGCCGTTGAGGGCGCGAAGGGGGTTCTTGGGGAGCGTATCGGGGGCGCATTCGCGTCGCTGTCTCTTCCCTACCGCCGTGTCCGAAGCCTGAGTTCACCGGCCCACGGACCTCTCCGCGCGGGCGCGTTCCCGGGTGCACAAGCGACAACTCACGCCCTCGGGGGCGCATTCTTCATGGCAGCATGGGTGCCGTTCGTACGGTGCACTGGTTGTCCACAGCCTGTGGAGGCGTCGATGCGGTGGTTGGTGGGATGGAGCAGCGCCGCCGCCGGTGCCCTCGCGCCCGGCTCCGCCGGAGCCACCGGATACGACGGCGAGACCGTTCACCCGGTGGGCTCCCAGCTGCTGTGGGGCGACCCCGATCCGCTCTGGGCGGTCGGCGACTGGCGCCCCGACGAGGTGCGCGTCGTGAAGGCCGACCCGCAGACCCGGATCGCGGTCCTGGGCACGTGCGGGGCCTCCGACGAGGAACTGCGCGTCGGTCTGTTCGCCGCCCGGGGAGGCGCCCTGCGCCATCTGACCGCATGGCCCGGCAGCTACACCGCCGTCGTCCAGGTGGGGCGCAGGATCACCGTGTGCGGCGACCTGGCGGGCGCGCGGCCCGTGTTCCACACGCCCTGGGCGGGCGGCACGGCGTACGCGACCGCCGCGCTGCCGCTCGCCGACCTCACCGAGGCCAACCTGGACTTCGGTCACCTGGCGGCCCTCCTCGCCGCCCCCGACGTGCCGGCGGCGGTGCACGACTCGACCCCGTACGACGGCGTGCGGCGCATACCTCCGGGGCACGCGCTCATCCTGCGGGCGGGGTCCCGCGAGATCGCCGGGTACGAGCCGGTCGCGTCCCTCGCCGTCGCGGCGCCCCCGGCGGACCCGGCCGACGCGGTGGACGCGGTGCGCGACGCCCTCGTCGACGCCGTACGCGCCCGGCTGGCCGCACCCCGGCACGTCCCGGGTACCGACATCGACCCGGGGCCCGTGCCCGGGATGGGACCGGCGGAACGGCGCGCCGCGCGCGGGATGCCCGTGCCCGGCATCGGCGCCGACCTCTCCGGAGGGCCGGCCTCGGGCACGCTGGCGCTGCTGGCGGCCGGACTCCCCGGCAGGCCCGGCACGGTGCTCGGGCACGGCACGGGGGCCGGCGAGCGCCTGCTGGCCGTCACTTTCAACGACCTCGCCGTCCAGGGCCGCGAGGCCGAACTGGAGCGGGCCGGAACCCTGGCGGCGAACCCCCGTCTGCACCACGTGGTGGTGACCGGCGGTGAAGACGTGCTCCCCTACGCCGACCTGGAGGTCCCGCTGACCGACGAGCCCGGCCCCTCCCTGGTGACGGCCGCCAGGCACCGGGCGCGGCTGGCGTCGGGCAGCGCGGACCACTTCACCGGCTACGGCGCGCGGCAGGTCCTCGACGCCCACCCGGCCCGGCTCGCGGACCTGCTGATGGACCGCAAGCGACGCCATCTCGTGCGCCCCGTGGCCGCCCTGGCGAAGGCCGACGGCTCGGTGCTGGTCCCCGCGCGCGTGTACAGCGCGGCACGGAAGCTCGCCCGCACCCCGTACCGGGCCGGACTCGACGCGCTCGCCGACCGGCTGATGCGGCGGCGGTTCGAGGAGCCCGGGGGCGCCGTAGGGGCGTCGCTCGCCGCGCTCACCTGGGCCAGACCCGGGCCCGCGGCGCGCTGGCTGACCGGCGAGGCCCTCGCTGAAGTATCGGTTCGCCTCCAGGGAGCCGCAGGTGGGGCGGGGGTGGGTCCGGGGGCGCGCCCGGGTGACTTCCGCGCGCGCACGGCCCTGGCCCGGCACGCGGCGGACCTCCGCGTCCTGGAACAGGCCGCCGAGGTCCGCTCCCAGCGGCTGCACGCGCCGTTCCTGGACAACCAGGTCGTGCGCGCGTGCCGCGCGCTGCCCGAGGCCCTGAGGGTGCAGCCCGGGGCGCGCGCCGCGATCCTGCGGACGGTCCTGGAGGGCGCGGGCGTCGGCGGCCTGCCACCCGGCTGGGGCGCCCCCTCGCACGCCTCCTCGGCGGCCGCGGCCCGCACGGGCCTGCGGGTGGCCGCGGACTCCCTGATGGCGTTGTTCGACACACCGCTGCTGGCGGAGGCGGGCCTGGTGGAGGCCCGGGTGGTGCGCAAGGCGGTGCGGGCCGCGGCCGAGGGCGCACCGCTTCCCCTGGACGGCCTGGCGGACCTGGTCGCCCTGGAACTGTGGCTGCGCCGGCTGCTGGCCCGCCGGGGCACCTGCTGGACGGGCACCCCGGCACGGGCCCGCGCGGTACCGGCGGGGATCGCCCCGCGGGGGCGGGTGCTGGGTGCCGGGGCGTAACGGTTGCGGGGTCGCGGGCACACCGCCGCCCACTCCCTCGCAAACCCCGTGCCATGCCACCCGCCGCCGGTGAGAATGGGGCGGTGCGGTACAGGATTGTCGGAGTTGCCCAGGTGGAGGACGACCGCGGGCCCCGCGAAGGGTACGGGGGCCCGCGCCCGTCGCGGACCCCGGGTCCGCGCGCTGCTCACCGCGCTCGCCCTGCGCCCCGGCCGTACCACCGACCCTGACCGAGGGGTGTGGGCCGCTCGACGCCCCCGCCGCCCTCCAGGCGCAGGCCGGACGGCTCCGCCGTGCCGTCGGCCGGGACGCGGTCGTCTCCGGGCCCGGCGGCTACTACCGGCTGGCCGCCGCCGGCGACAGCGTGGATCTCTTCGTCTTCGGGGACTTCGTCCGGTGCGGTAGCTCGGCCCTCGCCCGGGGCGACGCGCACACCGCCGCCCGCGAACCGCGTGCCGCGCTCGCCCTGTGGCACGGCCCCGCCCTCGCCGACCTCCCCGACCGTGCGGCCGCCGCCCGCCCCGAGGCCCTGCGCCTGGAGGCGACCCGCGCCCGCGTCGAGGCCGACCTTCGGCGGGACCGCGCCGCCGACGCCGTACCCGAGCTGACCGAACTGACCACCGCCCATCCGCACGACGAACGCCTCCACGCCCTCCTCATCCGCGTCCTGCGCGCCACGGGCCGCGGCGCGGACGCCCTGGCGGCGTACGAGGGAATACGCCGCGCCCTCGCCGAGGGGCTGGGCGCCGACCCGGGACCGGAACCGCGCGTGCTGCACGCCGAGCCGCTGCCCCCGGACCCGCCCGCACCACCGCCGGACACCCGCCGCGGTGCCGGCCCCGCGGCGTCCGGCACCCACCCCACCACCCGGGCCGCCCACGCTGCCCCCACCGGCGGCAATCTCCGCCCCTGCCGGACTCGTCCGTCGGGCGGGAACGCGAACTCGACGCCATCCGTACGGATCTGCGCGGGGCCCGGACTGGTCGCCCTCACCGGGCCGGACGGCTCCGGGAGGACCCGGCTCGCCGAGGAGGCCTCCGCCGGGCTGCCGCAGGCGCCCCCGGCCGAACGGGCCTCCGCCCGGACCTCGTCCTGTGGAAAATCACCGAAACGGGTGATACGGGACCCCGGCGGAAGCCACCGGACGGACGTGACCCGCGGACGCGGGCAGACCCGTCGGCCGCACCGGACCCGTGCACGGGCGGCGCAGCACCCGCGCACGCACGGCCCGGGAGGCCCCGGACCTCAGGGGCCCGGCCGCGGCCGCCGCCTAGGCATCACAACGGTGACGCCCGCTCACGCCGGGCGTGACCGCAGCCCCTCCAAGAGGATGTCGAGCAGCCGGGACGAGGCCGCCGCCTGCTGGGCGGGGTCCGGCAGCGAGGGCGCCGCCGTCGCGATCACCAGCAGCACGTCCGACACGGTGACGTCCGACCGCAGCTCGCCCGCCGTACGCGCCCGCTCCACGAGCTGTCCGACGACCTCCAGCAGCGTCTCCGCACCCGCGTCGTCCAGCACCGCGGCGGCCCGCTGTCCGACGAGCCGCAGCTCGGCGGCCGGCTGGGGCCGCTGCTGCGGCACCCGCGCTTCCTCCGCCGGCACCGCGTCGGACCTCTCGGCGTCCTCCTCGGAGTCCTCCTCGACGACCCCCACGCGCAGCACCTGCGGCGGCAGCAGCCGGCCGGCGCCCGACGCCACCGATGTGCGCAGGAAGCGGGAGAGGGCCGACCACGGCTCGTGCTCCTGGCCGAGTGCCGCCCGGGCCTGGTCGGTCAGCCGGGCGGTCTCCTCCTCGGCTATCCGGCGCACCAGGACGTCCTTGCTCGGAAAGCGCCGGTAGACCGTGCCGACGCCGACCCTCGCGCGCCGCGCCACGTCCTCCATCGGCGCTCCGTACCCCAGCTCGCCGAAGACCTCGCGCGCCGCGCGCAGTACATGCTCCAGATTGCGCTGTGCGTCCACGCGCAGCGGTGCGGTCCGCGCACCGTCCCCGCGTCCGTCACCCGCCGCGCCCGCCGGTGCGACGGCGGACGGCCAATGAGAGTCCTGAATGTGCATAAGCGTTCCCCCGGTAATGACGTCTCCCCCCGGAGACACTCCCCGTCATCGGAAGCCGGGGCATAGGGAACAAGCGTCGTACCGGCCGGACCGCCCGTCGCGGACCCGCCGAACGCATCCCCCGCACCCCGTCGACACACGAACATAGTTGAGCGGGAGTCAATTCAGAAGGGGCAGGTTCCGCACGGAGCGCCCCCCGATCGGAGTACGGGCCGGTTACATCCTTTTTGTACCTCCCGGGCTCGTGCTCCTCATACCCGCTGACCTGCGCTGATTCTCCACACCCCGGCAATTCGCTCAACTCCGGCCGGAGCTTGTGTCCGGTCACACAATTTGCTGGGCCTGTGGACAAACCCCGGCGCCGGGTGCGTCATGGGATGGTGACGGCTGCATCCCAATGGGCGACACCCCCCGAAACCTCGAAGTGCGTGCGCATCCTCATCGTCGGCGGTGGCTCCGTCGGTCTGTACACGGCCCTGCGTCTGCAGCAGAAACTGAAAGCGGAGCTCGGCCGGGACGAGGCGGAGATCGTGCTGGTCTCGCCCAACCCGTACATGACGTACCAGCCGTTCCTGCCGGAGGCGGCCGCCGGCGCCATCTCACCGCGCCACCTCGTCGTGCCGCTGCGCCGGGTCCTGGACGGCTGCCGTGTCGTCGTCGGTGAGGTCACGGCCATCGACCACGCCAAGCGCACCGCGACCGTCGCCACGCTCGCCACCCAGGAGACCGGGGAGACGACGCAGGTCTCCTACGACGAACTCGTCCTCGCCCCCGGCTCCGTCTCGCGCACCCTCCCGATCCCCGGTCTCGCCGACCACGGTATCGGCTTCAAGACCGTCGAGGAGGCCATCGGCCTGCGCAACCACGTCATCGAGCAGATGGACATCGCCTCCTCCACCCGCGATCCCGCCGTCCGTGAGGCCGCCCTCACCTTCGTCTTCGTGGGGGGCGGCTTCGCCGGCGTGGAGGCGCTCGGCGAACTGGAGGACATGGCCCGCTACGCCTCGCGCTACTACCACAACGTGAGGCCCGAGGACATGAAGTGGATCCTCGTGGAGGCGTCCGACCGCATCCTGCCCGAGGTCGGTGAGGAGATGGGCCGGTACACGGTCACCGAGCTGCGCCGCCGCAACATCGACGTGCGCCTCCACACCCGTCTCGAATCGTGCGTCGACCGCGTCGCCGTCCTCAGCGACGGCGCGCGCTTCCGCACCCGTACGGTCGTGTGGACTGCCGGGGTGAAGCCGAGCCCCGTCCTCGCGGCCAGCGACCTGCCGCTGAACGAGCGCGGGCGCCTCAAGTGCACCCCCCAGCTGGCCGTGGACGGCGTCGCGCACGCGTGGGGCGCGGGAGACGCCGCCGCCGTCCCCGACGTCACCGCCGCCGAACCGGGCAGGGAGACCGCCCCCAACGCCCAGCACGCCGTGCGCCAGGCGAAGGTGCTCGGCGACAACATCGCGCACGCGCTGCGCGGCGAGCCCCTGGAGACGTACGCGCACAAGTACGTCGGCTCCGTCGCCTCCCTCGGACTGCACAAGGGCGTTGCGCACGTCTACGGGCGCAGGCTGAAGGGCTACCCTGCCTGGCTGATGCACCGCATGTACCACCTCGGCAGGATCCCCACCTTCAACCGCAAGGCCCGCGTGCTCGCCGAATGGACGCTCGCGGGACTCTTCAAGAGGGAGATCGTCTCCCTCGGATCACTCGAACATCCCCGTGCGGAGTTCGAACTCGCGGCCGGTGGAAAGTCTTCAGGAAACCCGAAGGGGTCGTCCTGACCGGATCCAGGAACTCCGCCGGAGAGGCGGGCGTCTGACGGATGTCGGTCCGGTCGGCCAGACTGGTCCCCGACGACCATGGGCGGGCCGACCCCCGCCGCGACGCATCCACCAGGCTCTCCCCACCGCGTTGCACACCCCCCGGGGGCAGGCCCCCGGACCCCCGACCGGTTCCGGAGCCGGCCGGCGACGACAACGACGAGGCAAGGAATCGGTGAACTTCACGCGCTGGAGCGCCCGGCTCCCCGGAACGCAGCGCCGCGCGGCAGCGCGGACCGGGCACGCGGTCCCCCCGGACCGGCGGGGGGACGGCTCCGTGCCCGCGGCCCGCGCCGAACGGCCCTCCGACGACACGCCGAGCGTGCCCGCGGTCGACGAACTGCCGGTGCGCGAGGTCCTCGACCGTGTTCCGGCCCTCGTCGCCCTGCTGCACGGCCCCGACCATCGCATCGCGTACGTCAACGGCGCCTATGCGGATGCCTTCGGCACCCGCCCGGTCGGCGCACCCGCGCGCGAGGCGCTGCCCGAGCTGGACGAGCTCGGTCTCCTCCCGCTCCTGGACCAGGTGCTGCGCAGTTCCAGGCCGCGCACGGTCAAGTCCCGCAAGGCGCCCGGCGGCCGTTCGTACACGTTCACGTGTACGCCGGTGGACGTGCGCGACGACAAGGCCAGGGGCGTGCTGATCTTCGCCGCCGACGTCACCGACCACGCGGAGGCCGCCGAGCGGCTGCGGGCCAGCGAGCGCGAACAGCGCGAGGCCGCGGTGACCCTCCAGCGCTCTCTGCTGCCCCAGGAGCTGGAGCAGCCCGACGACCTGCGCATCGCCGCCACCTACCAGCCCGGCGGCACGGAGGCCGCGGTCGGCGGCGACTGGTACGACGTGATCACCCTCGGCGGCGGCCGCACGGCCCTCGTCATCGGCGACGTCATGGGCAGGGGCGTACGGGCGGCCGCCGTGATGGGCCAGCTCCGCACCGCCGTCCGCGCCTACGCCCGCCTCGACCTGCCCCCGCACGAGGTCCTGCAGCTCCTGGACGGCCTCGCCGCGGAGATCGACGCCAACCAGATCGCGACGTGCGTGTACGCCGTCCACGACCCGAACGAGGGCCGGCTGCTGTACGCCTCGGCGGGCCATCTGCCGATCCTGGTCCGCGATGAGAACGGCAACGTGCTGCGCGCCGACGAACCCACCGGCCCGCCGCTGGGCACCGGCGGCTGGATGCACGCCTCGGGCTCGGTGCCGCTGGGCCCCGGCTCCACGGCCGTGCTCTACACCGACGGCCTGGTCGAGCGCCGGGACGCCGACCTGGACGAGGGCATCGCGGCCCTGGAGGGCGCGCTCGCGGGCGCCACGGGCACGCCGCAGGTGATCTGCGACCGCCTGGTGCGCTCGGCGGGCGTCACCGCGGGGCACGACGACGACGTGGCGGTCCTCGTCCTCCAGCACCCGGCACGCACGGGCCCGGACGGCGACCTCTTCCGGAACGCCGCCCTGGAGCTGCTCGGCGGCGTGGAGGCGGCCCCACACGCGCGTGCGTTCGCCTCCGGGGTGCTGACGAGCTGGCGCTTCCCGGTGGATCTGCACGATCTGGGGGTGCTGGCGGCGAGCGAGCTGGTCGCGAACTCGCTGCAGCACGGGATTCCGCCGATGCGCCTGCGGCTGCGGCGCACCGACCGGCGGCTGATCATCGAGGTGACGGACGGGGACGAGCATCTGCCCCGCCGCCGCCGGGCGGAGCCGGCGGACGAGGCGGGGCGGGGGATCGCGATCGTGGCGACCATCGCCTCCAGCTGGGGGTCGAGACGGACGCCGGGGGGCGGGAAGGCGGTCTGGTGCGAGTTCGCACTGCCGCGCGGGACGGGCTGACCGCCCGTGGCGTCCGGGCCGGCCGGCCCGGACGCGCTCAGGTCAGGCACGCGCCGTCGCGTGTCCCGCCGCGGCACCCCCCTGCGCCACCACACGGCTCTTCGCCGACGGCTGGTTCTGCACCGGCGTGAGCAGCCGCCCGAGCCTGAGCGCGAGGAACGTGATGCCCAGGGAGCACAGCAGGAACGTCACGATGTACGGCGCGGGCAGCGCCGCGGCGAGCGGGCCCCCCACCGCGGGGCCCAGGGCGAGCGCGAGCTGCTTCACCAGGGCGAAGGCCGCGTTGTACTGGCCGGCCAGGCCCGGCGGCGCGAGGTCGGCGACCAGCGGCGCGACCGTCGGCGACAGCATCGCCTCGCCGAGACCGAAGAGCCCGTACGTCGCGACGAACGCGGCGGTCGCCATGGCCCGGCCGCCGTCCCCCAGACCCGCGTACCCCGCCACGGCCCACGCCGCGGCCCAGATCAGCCCCACGGCCGCGATCACCCGTGTCCGCTTGCGCCGCTCCACGAACCTCAGCACCGCGAACTGCGCGATCACGATCACCGCCGTGTTCGCCGCCAGCGCCGTACCCAGCGCGGACGTCGAGATCCCGGCCGTCTCGACGCCGTACGCGCTCAGCCCCGACTCGAACTGTCCGTAGCAGGCGAAGAACAGCACGAAGCCCAGCACGGACAACCGCACCATGGCCCGGTCGCCCACCAACCGCCTCCAGGCCGCCCCGCCACCTCGGGGAGCGGCGGCCTGGAGCGCCGGCGCCCGCGGCACCCGTACGGTCGACATGATCACGACGAGCAGCAGGAACATCGCCGCCTCGATCGAGAACAGCAGGGTGAAGGACGCGGCGCGTGAGACGTCGACGAGATGACCGCCGATCAGCCCGCCCACGCCGAGCCCCAGGTTCTGCAGGAAGAACTGCACGGCGAAGGCCCGCGACCGGGTCTGAGCCGTCGAGCAGTCCACGATCATCGTGGCCAGTGCCGGCTGCATCACGGCCTGCCCCGCGCCGAGCACGGCCGCCGACAGCAGCACGGACACCGGACCGGTCGCGAGCCCCAGGCTCAGCGCGCCGGCCGCGGTCGTGAGCAGGGCGGCGAGCAGCACCGGAAGCGGGCCGCGCCGGACGATGACCCGTCCGGCGAACGGCAGCACGACGAGCGCGGCCACGGCGAAGACGGCGAGCACGAGACCCGCCGTCACCGCACCGAGCTCCCGCACCCGCGCCACGTAGACGTACAGGTACGGGACGGTGAAGCCGAGGCCGAACGCGCTGAGCGCGCTGCCCACATGGATCCGGCGCATCGCTGCGCCCCTTGCCCTGGTCACGTTCACCTGCCTTGGAAAGAGGGCACTGGTGAGGTCCGACCCCGCGGGTCTTACACTCGAAGCAGTTAGCCCTGAAGACTTCGAACCTAAAGTTAGATACTAAACAGTACAGCCTGAAGTACTTCGACGCCAAGCGCCGCATGCCATACTGCGGGCTATGGGCGACACCCACGGCGTCAGCGAGCCGACCCTCGACGAGCAGATCGCCGCCTATCAGCGCGAGTTCCGGGACCTGGACCCCCAGGTCGAGAAGATCGTCTCGGCCCTGTCACGCCTCAACCGCCGGATGAACGTCGCCTACGGCCGCCAGACCGCCGGGCTCGGCATCAGCAACGCCGAGTGGGAGGTCCTCAAGGCCCTCGTCCTCTCCGGCGCCCCCTACCGCATGGGCCCCGGAGAGCTGGCCAAGCGACTCGGTCTGACGCCGGCCGCGATGACCCACCGCATCGACCGCATGGTGAGCGAGGGGCTTGTCACCAGGGAGCGCGACGAGACCAACCGTGTCCGTGTGATCGTCGAGCTGACCGCCGAAGGCCGCGAGAAGTGGCTGGAGGCGATGCGCCTCGCCTCCGTCTTCGAGGAAGACCTCCTCCAGGACCTCTCCCCCCAGGATCGCGCCGTCCTGGGTGACGTGCTCACCCGCCTGCTGCGCCGGGTCGAGCACGCCCAGCCGGACGCCGGCGGCCGCCTCAACGACCTGGACTGACACCACCGGAGGTTTGGCGCCGCCGAACCCGGGGGAGGCTTGACAGTCCACCCCCTGATCCGTAAAGTTCTCCGGGTTGCCACGGAGCCGTAACGGTCCTGAGGCAGCACCTCCCGCCGCAACAGCGGCACCCAAACCATCGAGCTCGATCTCCCAACAGGGTTGAATTTCGGCGCGCCCGAATTCAAATCGATTTGGGTTCGACGACTCCCGGTCCGACCGGATTGGGAATCGCCGGAGAGATCCGCTAGGGTTTGGGACGTCGGAACGGCTCAACAGCCGCGAGGACAAACCCGGTTGACAGGGATCGGGCCCGAAAGGGTCTGGTAGAGTCGACAACGCCGGAAGGTCGAAAGGCCGGAAAGCGCCGAGGAAATCGGATCGAGAGAGATCTGATAGAGTCGGAAACACCGAAGGGAAGCGCCCGGAGGAAAGCCGTGAGACTGGTTCTCGTGGTGAGTACG
>NZ_JBHUDX010000099.1:26716-41805 GCF_042678285.1 Streptomyces caeni | reverse complement strand
AAACGATCAAGGAACACAAACAGCAGCGAGGTTAAACGCCAAGCCTAGGGGGTGTTTCGAAAGTCCTGTGCGGTGCCCGCGGTGTCCGGTGCGTGCTCTCGGCGTGCCGGACGAAAGCCCTCGTACTGGATGTACTTCTGGATGTACTTGGGGTTTCGGCCGGTGCGGCGAGTGGGGGTGCCCCCTGCTCGAAGAGCTTGGGGGAGCGCGCCGGGCGCCGTGCGTGCTGTGCGGGACTCCGGTTGCCTCAGGATGCCGGTGCCGGTGCTGGCGCTTTTCGCGGCCGGCCCGTCTGTGGTGCGGGTCAGATCTTGACGACCCGGACACCGGGGCCGCACAGGGCCAGGAGATCTTCGGGATCCGAGGTCAGGAAGGTGGCTGGGGCGGGCGAGGCGAGTGCTGTGGCGGAGACGATGGCATCGAGGGCGTACTTGTGCCCGTGCGGCCCGGCTGCGGCAAGGAGTCTGCTGGCGTGGCGGGCGATGGCTTCGGAGGGCGGGACGATGTTCACGCGGGAGACGGCGTAGTCGAAGCGGGCCTGGTGGATCTTGGGGTCGCGGGCTTCCGCAAGGGTGACCGAACTGGTGACGACGCGGATGTCCTCGGCCTCGGCCGCGGTCAGCCACTCGGTGAGCTCGGGTGAGCGGCGTACGAGCCTGGACAGGCCCTCGCAGTCCAGGACGAGCGTGCCGCTCACGCGGCGTCCGCCGAGCCCGCCGTGTCTTTGCGCAGGACCGCTCGCTTGGCCTCGACCGCTGCCTGGTCGACGGGGCCGTGTCCGGCTTCGGCGTCTTCGATGAGTTCGCGCAGCCTGTCGCGCTCCAGTCGGCGCTGGATGAGGGCTTCGACGTAGGCGGACATGCCTCGCTTTCCGGTGCGTTCCCTGAGGGCCGCGATGGTGCCTTCGTGGAGGGAGACGGAGACCGGGCGGACGGGTCCTTCGCCGGGCGCGGGGGAGGTGGCCCTGCGGCGAGTTCAATAGAATTCTTGTCATTGGCTCCTCAGCACTCGATGATGTTCACCGCGAGCCCCCCGCGCGCCGTCTCCTTGTACTTCACGCTCATGTCCGCCCCGGTCTCCTTCATGGTCTTGATGACCTTGTCCAGCGAGACCTTGTGCGAGCCGTCGCCGCGCATCGCCATCCGTGCCGCCGTGACCGCCTTCACCGCGGCCATGCCGTTGCGCTCGATGCACGGGATCTGGACCAGGCCGCCGACCGGGTCGCAGGTCAGGCCGAGGTTGTGCTCCATGCCGATCTCGGCCGCGTTCTCGACCTGCTCCGGCGTGCCGCCCAGCACCTCCGCCAGGGCGCCTGCCGCCATCGAGCAGGCCGAGCCCACCTCGCCCTGGCAGCCGACCTCGGCGCCGGAGATGGAGGCGTTCTCCTTGAAGAGCATGCCGATGGCGCCCGCGGCGAGCAGGAAGCGGACCACCCCGTCCTCGTCCGCGCCGGGCACGAAGTCGATGTAGTAGTGGAGGACCGCCGGGATGATGCCGGCGGCGCCGTTGGTGGGCGCGGTCACGACCCGTCCGCCGGCCGCGTTCTCCTCGTTGACCGCCATCGCGAAGAGCGTGATCCACTCCATCGCGCGGGCCGTGGGGTCGCCCTCGGCACGCAGCTGGCGGGCGGTGACCGCGGCCCGGCGGCGCACCTTCAGGCCGCCCGGCAGGATGCCCTCGCGGGACATGCCGCGCGCCACGCACGCCCGCATCACCCGCCAGATCTCCAGCAGTCCGGTGCGGACCTCCTCCTCGGTGCGCCAGGCCCGCTCGTTCTCCAGCATCAGCGAGGAGATGGACAGGCCCGTGTCGCGGGCCAGCGTCAGCAGCTCGTCGCCGGTGCGGAAGGGGTACTTCAGGACCGTGTCGTCCAGCCTGATGCGGTCCGCGCCGACCGCGTCCTCGTCCACGACGAACCCGCCGCCCACCGAGTAGTACGTCTTCGACAGCAGCTCGGCCCCCGAGGCGCCGTACGCCCACAGGGTCATGCCGTTCGCGTGGTAGGGGAGGGCTTTGCGGCGGTGCAGGACCAGGTCGTCGTCGAAGGAGAAGGCGATCTCGTGCTCGCCGAGGAGCCGGATCCGGCCCGACTCCTTGATCGCCTCCACCCGGTCGTCGGCCGTCTCCACGTCCACCGTGCGCGGCGAGGCCCCCTCCAGGCCGAGCAGCACCGCCTTGGGTGTGCCGTGGCCGTGGCCGGTGGCGCCCAGGGAGCCGTACAGCTCCGCGCGCAGCGAGACGACGGAGTCCAGCAGCTTCTCGTTGCGCAGCCGGCGGGCGAACATGCGCGCCGCCCGCATGGGGCCGACGGTGTGGGAGCTGGACGGGCCGATGCCGATCGAGAACAGGTCGAAGACCGAGATGGCCACGGAGGTCTCCTAGGGTCTCGACGGACACCGTTGTCCGTCGTGGGAGCTGGGATCCGGGGACGCGAGGCGCCCGGAGGGGGAGGGGATGGACGAGTGGTTCATGAGACGGGGCACCGCGCTCACCCACCAGTGTGCGCGGTGCCCCTGACGTATGTACGACAGAAAGCGTACGAAATCACTTCAGAACGGGGTACAGCGGATGCTTGTCGGTCAGGGCCTTCACCCGGGCCCTGAGCGACTGCGCGTCGTAGGACGGCTTCAGTGCCTCGGCGATGACGTCCGCCACCTCGGTGAAGTCCTCGGCCGAGAAGCCGCGGGTGGCCAGGGCGGGCGTACCGATCCGCAGGCCGGAGGTCACCATGGGCGGGCGCGGGTCGTTCGGGATCGCGTTCCGGTTGACCGTGATGCCGACCTCGTGGAGACGGTCCTCGGTCTGCCGGCCGTCCAGCTCGGAGTTGCGCAGGTCGACCAGGACGAGGTGCACATCGGTGCCGCCGGACAGCACGTCGACACCCACGGCCCTGACGTCGTCCCGGACCAGACGCCCGGCGAGGATCTTCGCCCCCTCCAGCGTCCGCCGCTGCCGCTCCCCGAACTCCTCCGAGGCCGCGACCTTGAACGCGACCGCCTTGGCGGCGATCACGTGCTCCAGGGGACCGCCCTGCTGACCGGGGAAGACCGCGGAGTTGATCTTCTTGGCCAGTTCGGCCGTCGAGAGGATCACACCGCCGCGCGGGCCGCCCAGCGTCTTGTGGGTCGTGGTGGTGACGACATGGGCGTGCGGCACCGGGTTCGGGTGCAGGCCCGCCGCCACCAGACCGGCGAAGTGCGCCATGTCGACCATGAGGTAGGCGCCGACCCCGTCCGCGATCCGGCGGAAGGCGGCGAAGTCCAGCCGGCGCGGATAGGCCGACCAGCCCGCCACGATCAGCCTCGGCCGGGACTCCTTGGCCAGGCGTTCCACCTCGTCCATGTCGACGACACCGTCGTCGCCGACGTGGTAGGCCACCACGTTGTAGAGCTTGCCGGAGAAGTTGATCTTCATTCCGTGGGTCAGGTGCCCGCCGTGCGCGAGGTTCAGACCCATGATCGTGTCACCGGGCTGCAGCAGCGCGAACATCGCCGCCGCGTTGGCCTGGGCGCCCGAGTGCGGCTGCACATTGGCGTGCTCCGCGCCGAAGAGCTCCTTGACCCGGTCGATGGCGATCTGCTCGACCACGTCGACGTGCTCGCAGCCGCCGTAGTAGCGGCGGCCGGGGTAGCCCTCGGCGTACTTGTTGGTGAGCACCGAGCCCTGGGCCTCCATGACCGCGACCGGGGCGAAGTTCTCCGAGGCGATCATCTCGAGGGTGGACTGCTGACGGTGCAGCTCGGCGTCGACCGCGGCGGCCACGTCGGGGTCGAGCTCGTGCAGGGGCGTGTTGAGAACGGACATGTGTGCTACGGCTCCTCAGCCGGCGGTGTGGGCGTCGTACTCGTCGGCGGAGAGCAGGTCGGCCGGCTCCTCCGTGACACGCACCTTGAACAGCCAGCCGCCCTCGAACGGGGCCGAGTTCACCAGCGACGGGTCGTTGACGACGTCCTCGTTGATCTCGGTGATCTCGCCGGTGACCGGGGCGTAGAGGTCGCTCACGGACTTGGTGGACTCCAGTTCACCGCAGGTCTCGCCCGCGGTCACGGTGTCACCGACCTCCGGGAGCTGGACGTACACGACATCGCCGAGGGCGTTGGACGCGAACTCCGTGATGCCGACCGTCGCGACGCCGTCCTCGGCGGCCGACAGCCACTCGTGCTCCTTGCTGTAACGCAGCTGCTGGGGGTTGCTCATGGCCTGGATTCTCCTGTACGCGCGGGAGGGGTGGTGAGTTGGGGACTGCTGGGGTTGCTCCTGAGCAGGGCGGACGGGCGCGGTGGCACGTCCGGCCCGCGCCCAGTGTCTACTTCCGGCGTTTGTAGAACGGCAGCGCCACGACCTCGTACGGCTCGTGGCTGCCCCGGATGTCCACCGCGACCCCGGTGGTGCCGGGCGCGGAGTGCGCCGCGTCGACGTACGCCATCGCGATCGGCCGGCCCAGGGTGGGGGAGGGGGCGCCGGAGGTGACCTCGCCGACCACCTCGCCACCGGCGACGACCGGGTACCCGGCCCGCGGGACCCGCCGGCCCTGCGCGACCAGGCCGACCAGCACGCGCGGCGGGTTCTGCGCGGCCCGCTCGGCGGCCTCGCGCAGCGCCGCGCGCCCCACGAAGTCGCCCTCCTTCTCGAACTTCACGACCCGGCCGAGCCCTGCGTCGAAAGGAGTCAGGGACGTGCTGAGTTCGTGCCCGTACAGGGGCATGCCCGCCTCCAGGCGCAGCGTGTCCCGGCAGGACAGCCCGCACGGGACGAGGCCGACGGGCGCGCCCGCCTCGGTCAGCGCCCGCCACAGCTTCTCGGCGTGCTCGGGGGCGACGAACAGTTCGAAGCCGTCCTCGCCGGTGTATCCGGTGCGCGCGATGAGGGCCGGGACGCCGGCGACCGTGCCGGGCAGGCCCGCGTAGTACCTGAGGCCGTCCAGGTCGGCATCGGACAGGGACTTCAGGATGCCGGGGGACTCGGGGCCCTGGACGGCGACGAGGGCGTAGGCGTCCCGGTCGTCGCGCACCCGGGCCTCGAAGCCGGAGGAGCGCTCCACCAGCGCGTCGAGCACCACCTGGGCGTTGGAGGCGTTGGCGACGACCATGTACTCCTGTTCCGCCAGCCGGTACACGATCAGGTCGTCGAGGATGCCGCCGTCCTCCCGGCAGATCATCGTGTAGCGGGCGCGGCCGACGCCGACGGAGGACATGCTGCCCACCAGGGCGTGGTCCAGGAACCGGTCCGCCTCGGGCCCGGTGACCGTGATCTCGCCCATGTGCGAGAGGTCGAAGAGACCCGCCTTCGTCCGGACGGCGACATGCTCCTCGCGCTCGGAGCCGTACCGCAGGGGCATGTCCCAGCCGGCGAAGTCGGTCATCGTCGCGCCGAGCGAACGATGCAGGGCATCGAGCGCGGTACGGCGCGGGGGGCTGCTGCTCATCGGTTGTGCTCCCAGGGCGATGGAGTCCCCGCGCGGGCAAAGCCGGGCGTGGGGAGGACGGGGTCGTTCCTCCCCATCTGTCATCGGAACCTGAGAGGTTCGCCATGACTCCCGCGGCGGGTCGTCACGGCTTGCACCTTGGGTGGAGCCACTGGTCGGCGGCCCGCTTTTCAGATGTGCCTCGCCCGCGCGGTACGGGGCCTGAGAGATTCAAGGGAGGGACTTGCTCCTTCGGCGCCCGGGCACATGTCGGTGCCCGGAACTCTCCCGCGCGGATTCAAGCGGCCGGTATGCAGTTGGCGCGCTCATCATCGCATGCCGCGCCTGCACGTGGCAGACCGCATCTGTAACCGGCTTGTGGCGGTACGGGCACGAAACCGCGAGACACCGTGCATTACCTTCTCTTTACGCTCGACGGGGACAGGTACGTCCCGGCCCCAAGGGAGGACGATCACGGTGAACAGGACCACGGCATACGCCACGACCTCGGGCGTCGCGGTGCACAAGCAGCCCGGAGCCACGGCCCTGGAGAACCGCGGCCCGCTGCCGACGGCCGTGGTCCGCGATCTGCGCGACCGCACGGGCCGCAGCCCGCGCGGGCTCACCTTCGGCGCGGCCGACCTCGTCGTGGTCACCGGGCTGCCCGGCAGCGGCAAGTCCACGCTCATGCGGCGCGCCGTGCGGGGCACCCGCATCGACTCCCAGGACACCCGCGACCGCTGGGACACCCGCCTGGCCGGTGTCCTGCCGTACACGGTCTACCGCCCCCTCGTCCGCCTCGCCCACTACGCGGGCCTGCGCCGAGCTCTGCGCGCGGGCACGGCGGTGGTCGTGCACGACTGCGGCACGCAGGCGTGGGTGCGCGGCTGGCTGGCCCGGGAGGCCCGCCGTCGCGGCGGCACGCTGCACCTGCTCGTGCTCGACGTCGGCGCGGACACGGCGCTGGCGGGCCAGCGCAGCCGCGGCCGCGGCGTCTCGCGCTACGCGTTCCTCAGGCACCGCCGGGCGACGCGGCGGCTGCTGCGCTCCGTCGAACGGGGCCACCTGCCGCGGGGCTGCGGCTCGGCGGTCCTGCTGGACCGGGACGCGGCCGATGCCCTGCGCCGGATCGGTTTCGCCGGCTGACCGGCCCCGGGCGCGCAGGCGTTAGCCTTTCCAGCCACAGCAGTGGTTCTGAGCAGGCGGTAGGCAGATGGACTTCCCGGCGGATCTTCCCGCGGACTTCCCCGCACAGGCGCACCCCCATCCGCACGGCGGATGGCCGGGCAACGAGTTGGAGGAGGTGCTCTCCGCCTCGCTCGGTGTCCCCTCGGCCGCCGGCCGGATCCTCGAGGTCCTCGGCCGCAGCTTCCTCTGGGTGCCGCTGCCGGACGGCGGCGGCCCGCACAGCGGCACCCTCGACCTGCCCACCCTGGACATCGAGGGCCAGGCGTACGTGCCGGTGTTCAGCTCGGAGGAGCAGTTCCGGCAGGCCGTCGGCCACCACATGTCGTACACGATCGCGCCCGCCGCCGAGTTCGCCCGCGGGCTGCCCCCGCAGGCCGGCATCGCGGTCAACCCGGGCGGCGTGGTCGGGGTGCCGTTGCCGCCCGAGGCGGTGGCCGAGCTGTGCCGGGCCGGGCGCACCCCGCTCGACGGCCCGGCGAGCGGCGGCCGCGTCCGTCTGTTCGAACCCGATTGGCAGGACGACCCGGTGGACTTCCTCGCCGCCGCGTCGGCCGAGTTCGACCAGACCGGTGTGGTGGTCACCGCGCGCCGCTGCCTGGCCGTGATCGAGACGGCCGACCCGGTCATGTTCATCGGAGTCGAACTCGCCTCCACGGAGGCCGACCCGCAGGCGCTCCCGCTGGAGGCACTCGGCCGGGCGCTCGGCAAGGTGCCGGTCGAGACACCGGTGAACATGGTGTTCCTGGACATGGCCCAGGACCCGGTGGGCGACTGGCTGCGGGAGCGGGTGCGGCCGTTCTACCAGCGCGGTCACTGAACGGCCCGCCGGCGGTGGACGGCACGCGGCCGGCGGCGGGGGCGCCGCGCCCCCAGGGCGGGGCGCGGCCCACGGCGGCGCGGCACGCGTCGCGTTGCTGTCGCAGGCGCGCCGTAACCTGGTTTCATGACCGGAGCGGGAGGCGCTCCCGGCCGGGGGCCGGGTCGGCTCCCGGACAGTGGAGAATGGCCCGGTCGGGGTGGTACGGCTGACATCCGCGTGCAACGCGCGGGAGGCATCCGTGGGGACTGCCGGGTTTGTCGTGAAGGGGCGGTAGAGGGTGAGCGCGTCGGGCACGGCCGCGGCCGGGCAGGTCGAGCACATGCTGCGCCAGGTGACGCCCGGGCGCTACGACGCCTACGAGGCGCTCCTCCACGTGCTGGCGACCCCGTCGTCCGGCCAGGTCTGGATGCTGCTGTGGCACGGCCAGGCCGGCTCGCCCGACGCCCAGTACGGGGCCATGGAGGTGGGCGGCCACGGCTACGCCCCCTGTGTCACCTCCGCTCAGGAACTGTCGGCCAGCGGCTGGAACCGCTCGTACGAGGTGGTCGACGGCCTCGACGTGGCACGCACCCTCTACCCGGACCACCACGGCCTCTGGCTGAACCCGCACGCGCCCGGCGGCGGCGTCGGCATCCCCTGGCTGGATCTGCGCCGCATCGCCACCGGTTTGGAGCGCCAGCCCGCGGGCCCCCTCAGACTGTCGGAACCGGCCATCGAGATCCCCCAGTTCTACGCCCTCCTCGCGCAGAACGCGCACCGGACGCCCGCCGTGCGCTCACTGCGCCGCGCCTGGGTGCAGCCCGCGCTGGGGGCGCCTTACCTGGCGATCGGCCTGGACGTGTACGACACCTCGCCGCCCGCCGTCGACTCGGTGCGCGCGATGATGCAGCAGTCCGTCGTCGCCGCTCCCGAAGGACTGCCGGTGTCGACCGTCGTGATGTCCGACGAGTACGACCCGGTCGCAATGTGGCTCCGCGCCCGCGCCCGCCCCTTCTACGACCGCGAGGCCCACGCGGCACCGGCCCAGGCCCCCGCGGCCGGCGGCTACGGCTATCCACCCGTCCCCGGCGCATACTGACCCGGACGGTTCCGAGCCCTCGGACGCGTCCGGCGGCGGCAGCGTCTCTCCGCGCGTAGATGAGAGCGAATGGGGTGGATTTCTCTCCGCATATCCCTTTCGTTCTCGTCCGGCCCGCGTTACCTAGTGTCCGGATAACGGAACCCTCCTGCTCGCATCACGTTTACGCATCCATTCACCGTCAAGTCTGGCAACAGATCGCAGAACCGTTGAAGACTCCCGCACCAGGGGTGTCTCGCCCCTGCGTACGACGGACTGAAGACGCCGCTACCGCGGCGAGTGCGGGCCGGCCACCGCCGGTTGAGAGGGGTCCCTGCCACATGACGGCACCATTGCACGAGCCGACCGCGGAAGCGGCCCCGAGCGCTGCCGAGGAGGCTGCGGTTGCCGGCGCCGGGGTGAAGGCCGTACAGGGGCGTTCCCTGGGCCGGATCGCCTGGGAGCGCCTCAAGCGGGACAAGCTCGCCCTCACGGGCGGCGTCGTCGTGCTCGTGCTCATCGCGCTCGCCCTGCTCGCACCGGTGATCACGAACCTGGTCGGCCAGGACCCGGACGCCTACCACGAGAACCTGATCGACCCGCTGTTCGGCACCCCCAAGGGGTCGCTCGGCGGCCTCAGCGGCGACCACCTGCTGGGCGTGGAGCCGGTCAACGGCCGCGACATCTTCGCGCGCGTCCTCTACGGCGCCCGTGTCTCGCTCCTGGTGGGCTTTCTGTCCGCCATGGTCGCCGTCGTCCTGGGCACCGTGCTGGGTATCCTGGCCGGCTTCTTCGGCGGCTGGGTCGACTCGCTCATCAGCCGCGTGATGGACGGTCTGCTGGCCTTCCCGCAACTGCTGTTCACGATCGCCCTGGTCTCCGTCATGCCGAACGACATGCTGGGCCTGACCGGGTCCAGCGTGCGCGTGTTCGTGATGATCCTGGTCATCGGCTTCTTCGGCTGGCCCTACATCGGACGCGTGGTGCGCGGCCAGACGCTCTCGATGCGCGAGCGCGAGTACGTCGAGGCCGCCCGATCGCTGGGCGCGGGGCGGTTCTACATCCTGTTCAAGGAGCTGCTGCCCAACCTCGTCGCGCCGATCATCGTCTACACGACGATGATGATCCCCACCAACATCCTCACCGAGGCGGCACTCAGCTTCCTGGGCGTGGGCGTCAAGCCGCCCACCTCCTCCTGGGGGCAGATGCTTTCGAGCGCGATCGACTACTACGAGTCGGACCCCATGTACATGGTGGTCCCGGGTGTGGCGATCTTCATCACCGTTCTTGCCTTCAACCTCTTCGGCGACGGCGTGCGGGACGCGCTGGACCCGAAGGGCTCCCGCTGACTGCCGTACCCCAAGCGTCCCGTGGCACATGCACGGGGTCTCTCATCAATCCGGAGGATCCGAGATCGTGACTACCCAACGCACCTCAGGGCGGCGTAAGCAGGCGTTGGCCGCTGCTGCCGCGGTCGCCGCGCTGCTGACCACGGCGGCGTGCGGCGGCGGCAATGACAACGGCGGCGGGTCGAAGACCGGTGCGGCCGGCTTCGACGCCGCCAACAACAAGGTCGCCCAGGCCTCCGAGGTCAAGAAGGGCGGCACGCTGAAGTTCGGTGGTGCCCAGGACGCCGACTCGTGGGACACCACGCGCGGCTACTACGGCTTCATGTGGAACTTCGCCCGCTACTACAGCCGCCAGCTCGTCACGAACCAGACGCAGCCGGGCAAGGCCGGCGCCGAGCTGACCCCTGACCTCGCCACCGGGCTCGCCAAGGTCACCGACGGCGGCAAGACCTACACGTACACCCTGCGTGACGGCGTCACGTGGGAGGACGGCAAGCCGATCACGTCCAAGGACATCAAGTACGGCATCGAGCGCGTCTGGGCGCAGGACGTGCTGTCCGGCGGCCCGGTGTACCTGAAGGACGTCCTCGACCCCAAGGGCGAGTACCAGGGCCCCTACAAGGACACCAGCAAGGACAAGCTGGGCCTGAAGGCCATCGACACGCCGGACGACAAGACCATCGTCTTCCACCTCCCGCAGGCCAACTCGGACTTCGAGGAGATGCTGGCCCTGGTCTCGGCCTCCCCGGTCCGCCAGGACATGGACACCAAGTCCAAGTACGGTCTGCACCCCTTCTCCTCCGGTCCGTACAAGTTCCAGTCCTACAGCCCGGGCAAGAACCTGACGCTGGTCCGCAACACCGAGTGGAAGCAGTCCTCGGACCCGATCCGCAAGGCGTACCCGGACAAGATCACCGTCCAGTTCTTCTCGGACGCCAACCAGCTGGACCAGCGCCTGCTCAACGGTGACCTGGACCTGGACGTCAACCAGACCGGCATGTCGCCGCAGGGCCGCACCACCGCCCTGAAGGAGCACAAGGCCAACCTGGACAACCCGGTCTCCGGTTACATCCGCTACGCGGTCTTCCCGCAGAGCGTGAAGCCGTTCGACAACGAGCACTGCCGCAAGGCCGTGATCTACGGCGCCGACCACGTGTCGCTGCAGACCGCCCGCGGCGGCCCGGTCGCCGGTGGTGACATCGGCACCAACATGCTGCCCCCGTCCGTCGCGGGTGCCGAGGGCCAGAAGTACGACCCGTACGAGCTCGCCGGCGCCAACAAGAACGGCAACGTCGCCAAGGCCAAGGAAGAGCTGAAGGCCTGCGGCAAGCCCAGCGGCTTCACGACCACCATCGCGGTCCGCAACAACAAGCCGGTCGAGGTGGCCACCGCCCAGTCCATGCAGGCGTCGCTGAAGAAGGTCGGCATCACCGCGCAGATCGACCAGTACGACGGCTCGCAGACCACCGGCATCATCGGCAGCCCCGCGAACGTCGCGAAGAAGGGCTACGGCATCATCATCATGGGCTGGGGTCCGGACTTCCCGTCCGTCCAGGGCTTCGGTCTGCCGCTGTGGGACAGCAAGTACATCCTGCCGAGCGGCAACTCCAACTACGCGCTGATCAAGGACAAGGCGATCGACGGCCTGTTCGACCAGTACGTCAACACGCTGGACGACGCCGCCAAGACCAAGATCGCCACGGAGATCAACCACAAGGTCATGGAGGGTGGCTACTACCTGCCCTTCGTCTTCGAGAAGTTCATCAACTGGCGCTCGGACAACCTGGCGAACGTCTACACGACCGACGGCTACAGCGGCATGTACGACTTCGTCAACCTCGGTCTGAAGTCCCCGAAGTAAACCCGGCACACCCGCCGTACGGCACGAAAGGCAGGTGAAGGCCGGCGCAGCGTGAGCGCGGGCCATCGGACGACCTCCGATGGCCCGCGGTCCGCGGCGGGCCGTTAGCTGTGCTCGCTTACCTCATCAGGCGGCTGTTCGCCGCCGCAGTGATGCTCGTGGTCATCGTCATGGTGGTTTTCGGCATCTTCTTCCTCGTCCCCAAGTGGGCGGGCGTGGACATCGCCTCGAGCTTCGTGGGCAAGCAGGCCGACCCGGCCGCCGTCGAGGCGGTGCGGCAGAAGCTCGGACTCGGCGACCCGATCTACTCCCAGGTCTGGGAGTTCTTCAAGGGCATCTTCGTCGGCCGCACCTACTCGGGCGGCGGGGACGTGACCCACTGCGCCGCCCCGTGCTTCGGCTACTCCTTCCGCAGCGAGCAGGCCGTCTGGCCGGTGCTGACCGACCGCTTCCCGGTGACCCTGGGCCTCGCGCTCGGTGCCGCCGTGCTGTGGCTGGTCTTCGGTGTCGCGGCGGGTGTGCTCTCCGCGCTCAAGCGGGGCAGCATCTGGGACCGCGGCGCGATGGTCGTCGCCCTGGCGGGTGTCTCCCTCCCCATCTACTTCACCGGTCTGCTCAGCCTGGCGATCTTCGCCTTCGGCCTGAAGTGGATCGACGCGCAGTACGTGCCCCTCGACCAGAGCTTCGGCGGCTGGTTCGGCGGCATGATCCTGCCCTGGATCACCCTCGCGTTCCTGTACGCGGCGATGTACGCCCGGATCACCCGCGCCACCATGCTGGAGATCCTCGGCGAGGACTACATCCGCACCGCGCGCGCGAAGGGCCTCAAGGAGCGGGTCGTCATCGGCAAGCACGCCATGCGCTCGACGATGACGCCCATCCTGACCATGCTCGGCATGGACCTCGGCGCCCTCATCGGCGGCGCCATCCTGACGGAGTCCACGTTCAACCTGCCCGGTCTCGGCCGGGCCGTGCTGGACGCCATCAGGAACCAGGACCTGCCCATCATCCTGGGCGTCACCCTGATCACTTCTCTCGCGGTGCTGATCGCCAACCTCGTGGTGGACGTCCTGTACGCCGTGATCGACCCCCGAGTGAGGCTCGCATGACCGAACTCAGCAAGAGCGGAGCCGCCGTGGGCGAGCCCACGAGCGGTTCGCCCAGGCCGAGCGCCTTCCTCGAAGTGCGCGACCTGAAGGTGCACTTCCCGACCGACGACGGCCTGGTCAAGTCCGTCGACGGGCTCAGCTTCCAGTTGGAGAAGGGCAAGACCCTCGGCATCGTGGGCGAGTCGGGTTCCGGCAAGTCGGTGACCTCGCTCGGCATCATGGGCCTGCACACCGCAGGCCAGTACGGCAAGCGCAAGGCGCAGATCTCCGGCGAGATCTGGCTGGACGGCACGGAGCTGCTGTCCGCCGACCCGGACCACGTGCGCAAGCTGCGCGGCCGCGAGATGGCGATGATCTTCCAGGACCCGCTGTCCGCGCTGCACCCGTACTACACGATCGGCCGGCAGATCGTGGAGGCGTACCGCATCCACCACGACGTCGACAAGAAGACCGCCCGCAAGCGGGCGATCGACATGCTCGACCGGGTGGGCATCCCCCAGCCGGACAAGCGGGTCGACAGCTACCCGCACGAGTTCTCCGGCGGTATGCGCCAGCGCGCGATGATCGCGATGGCGCTGGTCAACAACCCCGAGCTGCTCATCGCGGACGAGCCGACCACCGCGCTCGACGTGACCGTGCAGGCGCAGATCCTCGACCTGATCCGCGACCTGCAGAAGGAGTTCGGCTCCGCGGTCATCATCATCACCCACGACCTGGGCGTCGTCGCCGAACTGGCGGACGACATCCTGGTGATGTACGGCGGCCGCTGTGTCGAGCGGGGCCCGGCCGACAAGGTGTTCTACGAGCCGCGGCACCCCTACACATGGGGCCTGCTCGGCTCGATGCCGCGCCTCGACCGCGAGCAGCAGGACCGCCTGATCCCGGTCAAGGGCTCACCGCCCTCCCTCATCAACGTCCCGTCCGGCTGCGCCTTCAACCCGCGCTGCCCGTACGCCGACATCCCGAAGGACAACGTCACCCGCACGGTCCGGCCCGAGCTGGCCGAGGTCGGCAGCCGGCACTGGGCCGCCTGCCACCTGACGCAGGAGCAGCGGGAGCGTATCTGGACCGAAGAGATTGCGCCGAAGCTGTGAGCGAGAACCCCAAAGACGCGGCAGTGACGATTCCTGCTCAGAGCGGCGGTGCGACCCTCACCAAGGACGCCGCCCCCGGCGAGACCCTGCTGAAGGTCACCGGGCTCCAGAAGCACTTCCCGATCCGCAAGGGCCTGCTTCAGCGGCAGGTCGGTGCGGTGCGTGCGGTCGACGGTCTGGACTTCGAGGTCAAGGCCGGTGAGACGCTCGGCGTCGTGGGCGAGTCCGGCTGCGGCAAGTCGACGATGGGCCGGCTGATCACCCGGCTGCTCGAACCGACCGCCGGCACGATCGAGTTCGAGGGCCGGGACATCACGCACCTGGGCGTCGGCGGGATGCGACCGCTGCGCCGCGATGTGCAGATGATCTTCCAGGACCCCTACTCCTCGCTGAACCCGCGGCACACGATCGGCACGATCGTCGGCGCCCCCTTCCGGCTGCAGGGCGTCACGCCCGAGGGCGGCATCAAGAAGGAAGTACAGCGGCTGCTGTCGGTCGTGGGTCTCAACCCCGAGCACTACAACCGCTATCCGCACGAGTTCTCCGGCGGCCAGCGCCAGCGCATCGGCATCGCCCGCGCGCTCGCGCTCAACCCGAAGCTGGTCGTGGCCGACGAGCCGGTCTCCGCGCTGGACGTGTCGATCCAGGCGCAGGTGGTGAACCTGCTGGACGACCTCCAGGAGGAACTCGGCCTGACGTACGTGATCATCGCGCACGACCTCTCGGTCGTCCGGCATGTCTCGGACCGGATCGCGGTGATGTACCTCGGCAAGATCGTCGAGCTCGCCGACCGCGACTCGCTGTACCGGGCGCCGATGCACCCGTACACCAAGGCGCTGATGTCGGCGGTGCCGATCCCGGACCCGAGGCGCAAGACGGCGAAGAGCGAGCGCATCCTGCTCCAGGGCGACGTCCCCTCGCCGATCGCTCCGCCGAGCGGCTGCCGCTTCCACACCCGGTGCTGGAAGGCGACGGAGATCTGCCGGACGACCGAGCCGCAACTCCTGGAGCTGAAGCCGAGGCAGCGGGTGGCCTGCCACCACCCGGAGAACTTCGAGGACCAGGCACCGCAGGACACGGTGCTGCTGTCCGACGCCAAGAAGGCGGCGAAGCTGGTTGCCGACGAGGTCCTCGCGGAGACGTCGGCGGCGGTGGCCGCGGGGGCCGGGGCGGAGGCTTCCGCGGAGGAGCCGGCCGAGGCGTCCTC
>NZ_JBHUDX010000099.1:0-26621 GCF_042678285.1 Streptomyces caeni | reverse complement strand
CCGAAGGTCCTCGTCCTGGACGAGCCCACGTCCGCGCTGGACCCGGCGGCCGCCGAGGAGGAGGCTGCGGCCGACGGCCAGGAGCCGACCGGCAAATAGCGCATGACCGGTTGACGAAGACGTGTGCATGCCCGAACGGGAGAGTGCCGGGTCCGGTGCGTCCGTCCGATCGACCCGATCGACCCGATCGACCCGATCGGCCCGATCGGCAGGAACGCCCGAAGAACGACTCGCGCACTCTCCCGTTCGGCGTACCCGGTCCGGATCCGCGCCGGGTGCCTGGCCGGTCTCGTGACCTGGGCCGGGGGTCAGCACATGGGGTTGATCTTGTCGGTCTCGTTCACGGCGCCGGACCAGGAGTACTCGTCGTTGTCGCTGAAGTAGCAGTAGGTGGCGCCGTTGGGCGCCATCGCCACGGTGATGCCGCCGAAGCCCGACATGAACGGTACGTAGACGGAGCGTCGTCCGCGGCCCTCGGCCTCGCCACGGCCGTGGGCGGCGGCGTCCTGCGCGATGTCCTCGCCAACGAGGTGCCCTCGCTGCTGCGCTGGGACCGCGACCTGTACGCGGTGCCGGCGATCGTGGGCGCCACGATGGTCGCGCTGTGCATCCGCTGGGACGCGCTGACCCCGCTCACCTCGGGCCTCGCGGTCGTCAACGTTTTCGCACTACGCCTGCTGGCGATGAGGTTCCACTGGCGAGCGCCGCGCGCCTGGAACCGTCGCTCAACCGTTGCGGAGGAGTAGCCGCCGCGCCCGGCCGGCCGGACAACTGCCGGGTCAGCCAGGTGAACACCGTCGGGATCTGCGGCCGCCACAGGGCCATGTTGTGCCCGCCGGCGCTGCGCGGGATCAGCACCGCGCGGACCACCGTCGGCCGTTTGGCGATCGCCTCCAGCGCCGCGGCCGCCTGGTAGCCGTCGCCGTACTGGCCGGACAGGTACAGCGAGATGCGCGGCGGGGTGCGGCGGCCCTTGAGTAGGAAGTAGGGGTTGTTCTCCCGGCGCAGCCGCAGGCTCCGGGTGGCGAGCGAATGACGTTGGCCGATGGGGTCGTTGTAGCCGGAGAGGCTGATCGCGGCCCGGTAGCGGTCGGGGTGCGCGACGGTGAGCTTCGTCGCGCAGTGCGCTCCCGCGGAGTAGCCGGCCGTGGCCCAGCCGTCGGGCGCGGCCTGGGCGCGGAAGTTGTCCGTCACCATCTTGGGCACGTCGACACTGAGCCAGGTGTCGGCGTTCACGGCGCCGGGGATGTTGGCGCAGCCGGTGTCGACCTTGGCGATCAGGTTGGTGCGCGGCGACACCAGGATGAACGGTGCCACCTGCCCGCTGCGCATCAGCGGCAGCAGCTGCTCGTGCACCTTCAGCGAACCGAACCACGCCTTGGCCGAGCCCGGGTAGCCCGGCAGCAGCTCCACGACCGGGAACTTGCGGTTTCTGTAGGCGGGTTCGTGGTACTGCGGCGGCAGCCACACGTAGACCTCGGCGTCGACGCCCGACACCCGCCCCTTGAGCTGGGTGACGCGCACACCGCCGGCCGCGTGCATGCCCGGCCCGTCGGCCTGCTTGAACGTCTGGTGGACCTTCGGCAGGGTGCTGATCTGCATCCCGCCGGTACCGTCCGGGCCGAGGTCGGCGGCCTGGGTCACGTGGTTGCCGGTGCCGAGCAGGTCGGACCAGTTGTCGTACAGGTTGTTGCTGTTGTTCACCAGGACGAAGACCAGGGTGATCGCCGTCGCCTGCGCGAACAGCAGCATGACCATCCGGGCGGCGTGGCGGAGGATCACCGGGCCGCGGATCCGGGACCACAGGAACAGAGGCAGGACGAGGGCGACCGCCACGAGGGCGATCGAGGTGAGGAGGAACGGCGTCCCGGTCAGGCTCATCGGCGTATGCGGCTCTTCCTGTGAACGGGCAGGGCTGGTCGTACGTCTTGGGAGAGGGAGAACCAGGCCCGTTGGTGACGGACGAGTGCGGACACTTACCGAGAAATTGTCAAAATCTCACCCGTCGGTGGCCGGAAGCGGGCGGGTGGGCCGGGCGGAACGTCACGAAGCCGAAACCCTTGGAAGCTACTGCTCAGTAATTTCCTCTTGTACGGTTCAGGCATGTCAGAAGCAGCTACCGCACGGGCCGCCCGGGCCACGATCGGCAACAGTGAGTTCGACCGCGACACCGCGGTCACGCGCCGAGAACCCGGCGTCTACGACATCGACCTCTCCGGCGGCTGGGCGATCGTCAACGCCGTCAACGGAGGGTATCTGCTGGCGGTTCTGGGCCGTGCCCTGGGGGACGCCCTGCCGCACTCCGACCCGTTCACGATCTCCGCGCACTACCTCACCGCGTCCCAGCCGGGCCCCGCGGTGGTCCGCACGGACGTCGTCCGCACCGGCCGCACCCTCTCCACCGGCCAGGCGTCGCTCTTCCAGTACGACCACGAGGGACGCGAGGTCGAACGGATCCGCGTGCTCGCCTCCTTCGGCGACCTGGACTCCCTGCCCGACGACGTCCGTACGAGCGCGACACCCCCCGCCCTCCCGCCGATCGACCGCTGCTTCGGCGCCGGCGACGGTCCGGCGCCGGTCTCCGGCAGCTCGGCCATCGCCGACCGGCTGATGCTCAAGCTCGACCCCGCCACGCTGGGCTGGGCGCTCGGTTCGCCGTCCGGGAAAGGCGAGATGCGGGGCTGGTTCGGGCTCGCCGACGGCCGCGACGCTGACCCGCTCTCGCTGCTTCTCACGGTGGACGCGCTGCCGCCCACCGCCTTCGAACTCGGGCTCTCCGGCTGGGTGCCGACCGTCGAGCTGACGGTGCACGTCCGGTCCCGCCCGGCCCCGGGACCGCTGCGGGTGTCCATCACCACGCGCAACCTCGCCGGCGGCTTCCTGGAGGAGGACGCCGAGGTGTGGGACGGCGCGGACCGCCTGGTCGCGCAGTCCCGCCAACTGGCCCGGGTCAGGCTCGGCTGACGGAGGGGCCCCGGCCCGGCTCGGCTCGGCCGTGCCGGGGGCCGACGCCGGTGCGCGCGGGGCCGGTCCCCTCACCGGTGCCCGGGCTCACCCGGGCGGATGCGCGGTGCGGTCGGGTGAGCCCGGGCCGTCACGGGGGGCCATGGGCCCGCGGCCCGGCCACGCCGCCGGCCGACCGTAGGTGTCGGCTTCTTCGGGGCCGGCCGGGCCGGGTGGAAGGGCGCGTCGTCGTCGCGTCGCTCCTTTGGCGGCACGATGTGAGCGACGGCCGGCGCGGACTCGGCCGGCTCGGGGCCGAGTCCGAGGGGATGGCCGAGGGGCTCCCGGAGGTCCCAGGTGTGGGCCGTCGTCTCCATCGCATAGCCGGAGAGCACGTTGCGGCCCGGCGTCTCGCCCCACGGCCACGGCATGCGTACCGGCGCGTCCAGCCGGGCGTCGTCCGCCCGGGCCCGCCGGACCTCGGCCCCGGCCTCCTGGGGCGCGGCCGCCCAGCCGTCGTCCGCGATGCCGTCGGCGAAGGGCCGCGGCGCGAGCCCGTCGCCGCCCGCGCCGACCACCGCGATCCGGCGGGTACCGCCGACCAGGTGCGACAGCAGGGTCCGCACGTCGAAGCCGGTACACGGCGTGGGCCCGCCGGCTGCTCCGGCCGTACGGTCCGACCCGGTACGGCGGCGCCCGGGCGTCGAACTCGCCGACGTCCGGGAGGTGCTGCGCCGGCAGGCCGAGGAGCGGCCGGGCGTTTCGAGGTGACGGTCCGGGGGTGCCGTGACCGTCTGGACGCGTTCCGGAGGCTGACCGCGGGCGTGCCCGTCGCCCTGCGGGAGGACGGCGGCACCCTGCGGGAGGACGGCGGCACCCTGCGGGAGGAGGGCGGCACCCTGCGGGAGGACGGCGGCGAGAGCGACCGGGCGACCGTCCGGCTGTCGTACGGCTTCGTCCGCGAGGTGCGCCGGCTCCTCATGTTCGGCGACTGGGTGGAGGCACTCCAGCCGCCCGGGGCGCGCGAGGAACTGGCCGGGGCGGCCGGCCTCCGTCACGGAGCTGTACCGGCGCGCGGGCGTTGCCGCGGTGGGCCGCCGGGCCGGCCGGAACGGGTCCCGCGGCCGTCGTGAGCGGGGCGGCCGCGGCCGCTACTCCTTCCAGTGGCGGCGGCCGATGTCGATCAGCCGCAGCCGCTGGATCGCCACCCGGGTCACGCGGTCCCGCTCCTCGGCAGGTCCCTCCAGCGCCTCAAGGAACTGGGAGGCCGTCATCAGCATCTGGTCGACGTACAGGCCGGCCAGCATCAGCAGGTCCTCGTCGCTCCACCCCGCGGACTCGGGGCGGTCGGCCAGCGCGGCCTTCACCTCCTCGGCGAACCGGGCGAGTTGACGCCGGATCGCCTCCCGCACCGGCTGCACACCGCCGTGCCGCTCGCGTGCGATGAACCGCACGTGCGCGGGGTACGCGTCCACGTGGCGGGCGATCAGGGCGACGGCGCGGGTGATGCGTTCGTCGCTGTCGCCGGCCGCGGAGACCGTGGACCCGATCATCGGGTGGAGACTGCCGAGGGCCTCCTCGACCAGTTCCACGCCCAGGTCCGCGGTCGAGCGGAAGTGCCGGTAGAAGGCGGTCGGGGCGACGCCGACCGCGCGGGTGACCTCGCGCAGACCCAGGCTGCTCAGGCTCTGTTCCTCCAGCAGGGCCAGCGCGGCGTCCAGGAGCGCCTGCCGGGTCTTCTGCTTCTGGGCCTGCCGGATGCCGAGGGTGTGACTCATGCCATGCAGTTAACAACTGTTCTCTGGAATTGGGAACCCGTTCGACGCGCTAGACTGACAAGTCAGTGAACAACTGTAACCACAATTGTTCACTCAAATGTTCGTCCAACGTAGACCGAGGCATCTCGGAGGGGGATCTCATCCCATGCTGTTCCTCGTCGCCGCACTTCTGCTGCTGGGCACCGTCCTGGGGACCGTGGCCCATGCCCCGCTCTCCTTCACCCTCGCCGCAGCGTCCGTCATCGCCGTGTGGCTCGTGGTCTTCGCGGTCCGTGAGCGGCACGGCCGACGGCGGCACACCTCGGCCCACTGACCCGCCCCGCACCGACCGATCGTTGGAGCTGACCACACCATGCATCTCATCGCCGCACGCACCGAGCGCACCACCGCCCCCGCCCGCCGGGACAGCGCACGCGACGCGGACGGCATGGCCGTCGCGTCCTTCATCCTGGGCCTGGTCGGCCTCCTCGTGCTGAATGTCTTCCTGGGGCCGGTCGCCATCACCCTGGCGGTCGTCTCCCTGTGGCGCGGCACCCGGCGCCGGGGCCGTGCCTTCCTCGGCCTCGGCCTCGGCATCGCGGACCTGGTGGTCCTGGTGACCATCATGCAGCTGGACCACACGGTGTCCTGGAGCCTGTAGGTCCCGGGGGCCTTCGGCGCACCGGTCCGCTGCCCGGCGCGGGGGCCGGGCTGTGCGCCCTGCGCGGGAGCCGGGCTGCGCCCGGGCGGAAAACGGCCGGTCCTAGAATTGACCGCACCATGGCATACCTCGACCACGCCGCGACCACCCCGATGCTCCCCGAGGCGGCAGAGGCGCTGACCGCGCAGCTCGGCCTCACCGGCAACGCCTCCTCGCTGCACGCGTCCGGCCGCCGCGCGAGGCGAACCGTCGAAGAGGCCCGCGAGACCCTCGCCGAAGCGCTGGGCGCCCGCCCCAGCGAGGTCGTCTTCACCTCCGGCGGCACCGAGGCGGACAACCTCGCCGTGAAGGGCCTGTACTGGTCCCGCCGGGACGACGACCCCGCCCGCACCCGCATCCTCGTCAGCCCCGTCGAGCATCACGCGGTCCTCGACGCCGTCGACTGGCTCGGGGAGCACGAGGGGGCCACGGTCGAGTACCTGCCGGTCGACCCGCAGGGCCGCGTCCACCCGGAGGCACTGCGTGAGGCCATCGCCCGCAATCCCCACGACGTCGCCCTGGCCACCGTGATGTGGGCGAACAACGAGATCGGCACGGTCCTGCCGGTCCGCCGACTCGCCGAAGTCGCGCGGGAGTTCGGCATCCCGCTGCATGCCGACGCGGTCCAGGCGGTCGGCCAGGTCCCGGTCGACTTCGGCGCCTCCGGCCTTGCCGCGATGACGGTCTCCGGCCACAAGATCGGCGGCCCCTACGGCATCGGCGCGCTGCTGCTCGGCCGGGAGTACAGCCCCGTACCGGTCCTGCACGGCGGTGGCCAGGAGCGCCATGTGCGGTCCGGCACCCTCGACGTGCCGGCCATCGCCTCCTTCGCGGTCGCCGGGCGGCTCGCCGTCGCGCACCGCGAGTGGTTCGCCCGGGAGATCGGCGCCCTTCGCGACGACCTGATCGCCGCGGTCCGTGCGGCCGTCCCGGACGTCATCCTGGGCGGGGACCCGGTGGAGCGGCTCCCGGCCAACGCCCACTTCATCTTCCCCGGCTGCGAGGGCGACTCCCTGCTCCTGCTGCTGGACGCCCAGGGCATCGAATGCTCCACGGGCTCCGCCTGCACGGCGGGCGTGGCGCAACCGAGCCATGTCCTGCTCGCCGTCGGTGCCGATCCGGGCCTCGCCCGCAGCACCCTCCGCTTCTCCCTGGGACACACGTCGACGAAGGCCGACGTGGAGGCGGTCGCGAAGGCGATCGGGCCCGCGGTGGAACGCGCCCGCGCCGCGGGGCTGTCCTGACGGCGGGACCCGCAGCCCCGCAGCCCCGTGGCCCCGCAGCCCCGTGGCCCCGCAGCCCCGTGGCCCCGCAGCCCCCGGTGATCGTCGGCGGATACGCGCGGCCCCGCCTCCCGCGGCCCCGTACCCTTGAAGGGTTATGACTGACACTCCGCAGCGCCCCCTCCGCGTCCTCGCCGCCATGTCCGGCGGAGTCGACTCCGCCGTCGCCGCCGCTCGCGCCGCCGAAGCGGGCCACGAGGTGACCGGAGTCCATCTCGCACTGTCCGCGAACCCGCAGTCGTTCCGCACCGGTGCGCGCGGCTGCTGCACCATCGAGGACTCGCGCGACGCCCGTCGCGCCGCCGACGTCATCGGCATCCCGTTCTACGTCTGGGACCTCGCCGAGCGGTTCCGGGAGGACGTGGTCGAGGACTTCGTCGCCGAGTACGAGGCGGGGCGCACGCCCAACCCCTGCCTGCGCTGCAACGAGAAGATCAAGTTCGCGGCGCTGCTCGACAAGGCCCTCGCCCTCGGCTTCGACGCGGTCTGCACCGGCCACTACGCCAGGATCGTCACCCGCGACGACGGCACCCGCGAGCTGCACCGCGCCTCCGACATGGCGAAGGACCAGTCGTACGTCCTCGGGGTGCTCGACGAGAAGCAGCTGGCGCACGCCCTGTTTCCGCTCGGGGACACCGTCACCACCAAGGACGAGATCCGCGCGGAGGCCGAGCGCAGGGGCCTCGCGGTCGCCAAGAAGCCCGATTCGCACGACATCTGCTTCATCGCCGACGGCGACACCCAGGGCTTCCTCGCCCGGCGGCTCGGCAGGGCCGAGGGCGACATCGTGGACGAGTCCGGCACCAGGCTGGGCACGCACGACGGCGCGTACGGCTTCACCATCGGCCAGCGCAAGGGCCTGCGGATCGGCACCCCGGCGCCCGACGGCAAGCCGCGCTACGTCCTCGACGTCTCGCCCGTCACCAACACCGTGACGGTGGGCCCGGCGTCCTCCCTCGACGTGGCGGCACTGACCGCCGTCAAGCCCCGCTGGTGCGGCGCCGCCCCGGCCGGCCCCGGTACGTACACGGCCCAGCTCCGCGCCCACGGCGGCGAGACGGAGGTGACGGCGGAGCCGGTCGACGGCGAACTGCGGGTGCGCTTCACCGACCCCGTGCGCGGCGTGGCCCCCGGCCAGGCGATCGTCCTGTACGACGGCACGCGCGTGGTGGGTTCGGCTACCATCGCGTCGACCACACGCGCGACGGCGCCTTCCCTAGCCTGACACCCGCCGTGTGAACAGGGGCCTGTCGGCCCTTTCGACCAGGCCCTTCGGAGCGGTGGAGGGGCCCTTCGGCCACATCCCCCCGGGCCTTCCCGGCGATGTAATACGAGCGCGCCCTGCGGCCGTCGGCCGCAGGGCGCCGCCGACGTGCCCACGTGTGCCATCGGCCCGTGCCGCCGCGAGAGGCGGTCCGGCGTGGGTGCGGGCGGCGCCCCGTGTCATCCCACAGAAAGCCGTTCCATGTCCCGCCCCGCCCTCCTCGCCCTGGCTGTCTGCGTCCTGGCCACGGCCGCCGCCGTGGTGTCCTTCGCCCGAGGTGCCTGGGTGGGGATCGTCTGGGTGCTGCTGGCCGGGCTCACGTCCAACATGGCCTGGTACCAGGTCCGGCGAGCCAGGCGCGGATCCACGATCGCGGCCCGGTCCGCGGCCCCGGTCGAGGCATGCCGGGAGCGCACCGCGTGTGACGCGTGCGGTGTGTGCGAGATGAAGACCCGCTGATGATCACCCCGAACCATGTGCCGGGGCGACGCGCCCATGAGGAGAGCACCATCGACATCAACTGCGACTCCAGCACGAGGGGCGGCGCCAAGGGCGACGACTACCACGCACTGCTCGCGCGCCAGGACGCGATGCGCCTGCGCGACCGGCTGCTCGCCCCGGCCCGGCCCACGAGCACGGCGCGTCCCCCGCGCCGCGCCTACGACGGAGCCGCCGACCAGCAGGTGATCGTCCGCAACCTGGCGCTCGTCACCCCGTTCGGCGACCTCATCGCCCACCTCTACGATGCCCTGTTCGAGCAGCACCCGTATCTGCGGCAGCTGTTCCCCGACTCGATGGAGTTCCAGCGGGGCCATCTGGAGCGTGCCTTCTGGTATCTGATCGAGCACCTGCACGAGCCCGAGGAACTGACCGCGTTCTGCGTCCGGCTGGGCCGCGACCACCGCAAGCTCGGGGTGCGGCCCGTGCACTACGAGGTGTTCGCGTCCGCGCTCGCCGAGGCGCTGCACCGGTCCGCCCGCGGGGCGCTCGGCCCCGAGGTGGAGCAGGCGTGGCTGCGTATGGTGCGGTTCGCCGCCGCGGGCATGGTGGCGGGCTCGGACGACGCGTTGGCCGAACCGGCCGCGTGGAGCGGCACGGTGACGTCCCATCAGCTGCGCCGTCCGGACCTGGCGGTGCTCCGCGTGCGTACGGCCGAGCCCTACCCGTACCGTCCCGGCCAGTACGCGAGCCTGGAGTCCCCGCTGCTGCAGCACACCTGGCGGCCGTACTCGATCGCCTGCGCCTGGGCAGCGGAAGGCGAACTGGAGTTCCACGTCCGCCGCACCGGTTCCGGCGGGGTGAGCGACGCCCTCACCCTGCGTACCCGCGTCGGCGACACGCTGCGTCTCGGACCCGCCCAGGGCGCGATGGCCCTGGACGACGAGCTGAGCCGCGACGTGCTCATCGTGGCGGGCGGCACCGGATGGGCCACCGCCCGGCCGCTGCTGGAGGAACTGGCCGCGCGGCGCGCGCCGGGCCGCAGGGCGCACCTCTTCCTCGGCGCCCGCACCGCCGAGGACCTGTACGACGCACCGGCCCTGGCCCGGCTGGAGAAGCGCTGCCCGTGGCTGCGGATCGTCCCGGTGATCGGCGAGGGCCCCGGCGCGTCCGTCGAGGGCTCGCTGGTCGAGACGGTGGCCCGGCAAGGGAACTGGGCCGATCACGTCGCCTACGTCAGCGGCCCGCCCGCCATGGTCACCGCCGTCGCATGGCGGCTGGCCGGTCTGGGGCTGCCGGCCGACCGCATCCGCCACGACCCGGTCGCCGGCACGGTACCCCTGCCCTCCCGCGCCGACGCCGCCTGGCCGGCGGGGTCCGCCCCCGAGGGGGCCCAGGTCTGACCCGGTGGCGCGGCACGCGGGTGTGCCGCGCCACGACGGTGGCACACCCGGCGGCGCCACGGCGCGGCCCGGTGCGCCCCGGCACGTGCCCCGGTAGGGGGCCCGGCACGCGGCCCGGCGCGTCAGGCGCCGAAGAAATCCGTCAGCACCGGAGCGAGCACCTGCGGCTCCACCATGTGGTTCTGGTCCTCCAGGACGCGGTACACCCCCTGAGGGGCCGACTCCGCGATCGCCTTGGCGGCCCTGCGCAGCCATTCCGGGCTCGCGCCGCCCGCGACGGCCAGCACGGGGACGCCGATCGAGGCGAGCCGGTCGCGCGGCACCAGCCCGTCGCCCATCACGGCGTCGTCGTACGCGAGGGTCGGCGCGATCGCCTCCATGCCCGCCCACATGGGGGAACGGCGGGCGTTCGCGATCATCTCCGGCGCCAGACCGGTGAGCCGGAGGAACAACTCGACCGCGTCCCCGCGCCGCCCCTGGGCCAGGGCCTCGCCGAGATTCCCGGTGTACTCCGCGCGTTCCTGCGCGCCGCCCCCGTAGTCGGCGAACGGCGCCTCGTAGACGGCGGCCCGACGGACCGCCAGACCGCTCGCGGCCGCCTCCAGCACCAGCGCGCCGCCCGACGAGACGCCGTACAGCGCCGCCTCACCGCCCGCCGCCTCGATGAGGGCCGCGAGGTCCTCCACCTCGCGGGCCACCGCGTACGGGGCCGTGTCACCGCTGGCGCCGCGGCCCCGTCGGTCGTACACGATGACGCTGAAGCGGTCCGAAAGGTGCGCGGCCAGGGGCGTCACCGTGGCGCCCGTGGACATCGCACCGCTCACGAGGACGACCGCCGGGCCCTGTCCGGTGCGTCGGTACGCGAGGGGGGTGCCGTCGCGGGAGATGATCTGCTTGTCCATGCCAGTGAAGACTGCCGCAGAGCCCGGCGTTCACCGGTCACGACACTTCTGCTTCGTAGAAGCAGAAGTGGTCCTTGATCCGGGCGACGTCCGGCTCGGGCTCGGGATACGCCCAGACGAGGTCGGGCGCGTCCGGCAGGGACCAGTACGAGGCGGTCCCCTTGAAGGGGCAGTACGTGTGGGTGTCCGACGGGGTCAGAAGGTCCAGGCGCACGTCCTCGGCGGGGATGTAGTACCGCTCGGGACAGCCGGTCTCGCGCAGCACGAGCGGCCGGTCGCTCTCCGCCAGGACCTGCCCGCCGTGCACCACGCGCACGTGCCGGCTGCTCTGCTCGATGGTGATGGTGTGTCCTTCGGCCATACCGGAAGAGCGCTCGCGGCGGCCCGGTTCTTCCCGCGTACGGTTGCGGCATGAACATCTGCGTCTTCCTCTCCGCCGCCGACCTCGCCGACCACTACACACGGCCCGCCCGGGAGTTCGGGGAACTGCTGGGCAAGGGCGGTCACACCCTGGTCTGGGGCGGCTCCGACGCCGGACTCATGAAGGTGGTCGCCGACGGGGTGGAGGAGTCGGGCGGCAGGCTCGTGGGCGTCTCCGTCGGCTTCCTCGCCCACAAGGCGCGGGTGGGAGCCCACGAGATGGTGATCGCGCGGGACCTCGCCGAGCGGAAGGCGCTGCTGCTGGAGAAGGCCGACGGGGTGGTCGTCATGGTGGGCGGCACCGGGACGCTGGACGAGGCCACGGAGATCCTGGAGCTCAAGAAGCACGGCAGGGCGGACAAGCCGGTGGTGCTCCTGAACACGGCGGGCTTCTACGACGGCCTGCGGGAGCAGTTCCGCCGTATGGAGGACGAGGGCTTCCTGCCGAGGCCGCTCGCGGACCTGGTGTTCTTCGCGCAGGAGCCGGTGGGCGCGCTGGCGTACCTGGAGGAGGCGCTCGGAATCCGCTAGCGCGGTGGTGCGAGCATGGCGCACATGGCTACTCATGTGATCACCGGGGCGGGCTCGGGAATCGGCGCGGCCGTCGCCCGCCGTCTGCACGCCCGCGGGGACGACCTCGTGCTGCACGCGCGTGACGCGGGGCGGGCGAAGGAACTGGCGGCCGAGTTCCCCGGGGCGCACACCCTGGTGGGCGATCTCGCGGATCCGGACAAGCTGTCCTGGGCGTTCTCCCTCCAGACCCTGCCCGACCGGGTGGACTCCCTCCTGCACATCGCGGGCGTGGTCGACCTGGGCCGGGTGGGCGAGCTGACCCCGAGGTCCTGGCGCCACCAGCTCAACGTCAACCTGATCGCCCCCGCCGAGTTGACCCGCCACTTCCTGCCGCAGCTCCGCACCGCGCGCGGCCACGTCGTGTTCGTGAACTCGGGCGCGGGCCTGAACGCGCACGCGGAGTGGTCGGCGTACGCGGCCTCCAAGCACGGTCTGAAAGCCCTCGCGGACTCCCTGCGCCACGAGGAGCATCCCAGCGGCGTCCGCGTCACCTCGGTCTACCCCGGCCGCACGGCGAGCCCGATGCAGGCCAGGGTCCACCGCCAGGAGGGCAAGGAGTACGACCCGTCCCGCTGGATCGACCCGGAGTCGGTGGCGACGGCGATCCTGATGTGCCTGGACCTGCCGGGGGACGCCGAGGTCAACGACCTGACGGTACGGCCGGGGCGCTGACCCCTGCCGGGCCGTTCCGTAGGCTGCCCAGGTGAGTGAAAACAGCGAGTTCACCTTCGGCGCCGCCACCGGCGTCGGGTCCCTGCCCGGCGGCGACGCGCGGGAGGCGGCCAAGACCGTCACCGGGAGCTTCGAGGACTTCCCGTTCCTCGCCGAACTGCCCGCCCGGGGGCCCGGCGCGGACATGATCGGGCGCACGGCCGGCCTGCTCGTCGACCTGTACGCGCGCGTGGAGCCCAGCGGCTGGCGGTTCGGGGACCGGCCGGGGCGGGACACCAAGCGGGCCCGCTCCTGGCTCGGCGAGGACCTCGACGCGCTGGAGGAGTTCACCCAGGGGTACGAGGGGCCGCTGAAGGTGCAGGCGGTGGGGCCGTGGACGCTGGCCGCCGGCCTGGAGCTGAGGAACGGCGAGGCGGCGCTGTCGGACCCGGGTGCCTGCCGCGACCTCGCCGGGTCGCTCGCCGAGGGCCTGCGGCTCCATCTCGACGAGGTGCGGCGGCGCGTGCCCGGAGCCCGGCTCGTGCTGCAGCTCGACGAGCCGTCGCTCACGGCCGTGCTGCGCGGGCAGGTGAGGTCCGCGAGCGGATACCGGACCCACCGGGCCGTCGACCGGCAGGTCGTGCAGGCCACGCTGCGGGACCTCGTCGGGGTGCACTCCGGCGGCCCGGTCGTGATCCACTCCTGCGCGCCGGACGTCCCGTTCGCGCTCCTGCGCGGGGCGGGCGCGGCCGCGGTCTCCTTCGACCTCTCGACCGTCACCGAGCGTGACGAGGAGGTGATCGGAGAGGCGGTGGAAGGCGGTACCCGGCTCTTCGCCGGAGTCGTGCCGAGCACGGACGCCCCGTTGTCGGACCCTGCCGGTAGCGTCATGGGTGTCAGGACGCTGTGGCGCAGGCTGGGCCTGCGTCCGGGGCTTCTCGCGGACGCGGTCACCATCACGCCGACGTGCGGGCTCGCGGGCGCTTCCCCGGACTACGCGCGCAGGGCGCTCGCCCAATGCGTCCGGGCGGCGAGATCCCTCGCTGACAACCCAGAGTAACGGGAGGACGACACGGTGGCCGGCGACAAGCAAGCGGAGACGACGGTGCCCGCCGAGGCACGGGAGCAGCACGCGCAGCTCGCTGAGCAGATCGAGGAGCACCGCTTCCGGTACTACGTCAAGGACGCTCCCGTCATCAGCGACGCGGAGTTCGACCGGCTCCTGCGTTCCCTGGAAGCGCTCGAGGAGCGGTATCCCGAGCTGCGCACCCCCGACTCCCCGACCCAGAAGGTCGCCGGGGCCTACGCGACGGACTTCACCGCCGTCGAGCACCGGCAGCGCATGCTCTCCCTCGACAACGCGTTCGACGACGAGGAGCTGGTCGCCTGGGCGGACCGAGTCGCCAAGGAGACCGGCACCTCCGCGTACCACTTCCTGTGCGAGCTGAAGGTCGACGGCCTCGCGGTCAACCTCACCTACGAGCACGGCCGCCTCACCCGCGCGGCGACCCGCGGCGACGGCCGCACCGGCGAGGACATCACCTCCAACGTCCGTACGATCGCGGAGATCCCGGACCGCCTGCGTGGAGACCGCATCCCCGATCTGGTGGAGATCAGGGGCGAGGTCTACTTCCCGATGGAGGAGTTCGAGAAGCTCAACGCCCGCTTGGTGGCGGGCGGCGACAAGCCCTTCGCCAACCCGCGCAACGCGGCGGCGGGTTCCCTGCGCCAGAAGGACCCGCGCATCACGGCCACCCGGCCGCTGCACATGGTGGTGCACGGCATCGGCGCCCTGGCGGGCCTCGACGGCGCCGCCCGCCTCTCCGAGGTGTACGACCTGCTGCACTCCTGGGGCCTGCCCACCGCCCGGTACAACAGGGTGGTCGACGACCTCGCCGGCGTACGGGAGTTCATCGCGTACTACGGCGAGCACCGCCACTCCGTGGAGCACGAGATCGACGGAGTGGTGGTGAAGCTCGACGAGATCCCGCTCCAGGGCCGCCTCGGCTCCACCTCGCGTGCCCCGCGCTGGGCGATCGCGTACAAATACGCGCCGGAAGAGGTGAACACCAGGCTCGTCAACATCCGCGTGGGCGTGGGCCGCACGGGCCGGGTCACACCGTACGCGCAGGTCGAGCCGGTCACGGTCGCGGGCTCGGAGGTCGAGTTCGCCACCCTGCACAACCAGGACGTCGTCAAGGCCAAGGGCGTGCTCATCGGCGACACGGTGGTGCTGCGCAAGGCCGGTGACGTCATTCCGGAGATCCTCGGCCCGGTCGTCGATCTGCGCGACGGCACGGAGCGCGAGTTCGTGATGCCGTCCGAGTGCCCCGAGTGCGGCACGCCGCTGCGGCCCATGAAGGAGGGCGACGTCGACCTCCGCTGCCCGAACGCGCGCACGTGCCCCGCCCAGTTGCGTGAGCGGCTGTTCTACCTGGCGGGCCGCAAGGCACTGGACATCGAGCACTTCGGGTACGTGGCCGCGGCGGCCCTCACCAGGCCCCTGGAGCCGTCCGAACCGCCGCTGCGGGACGAGGGCGACCTGTTCGACCTCACCGTCGACCGGCTGCTGCCCATCAAGGCGTACGTCCTGGACCAGGACAGCGGCCTGCCCAAGCGCGACCCGAAGACCGGCGAGGAGAAGATCGCCACGGTCTTCGCCAACCAGCAGGGCGAGCCCAGGAAGAACGCGATCGCGATGCTGGAGAACATCGCGGCCGCCAAGGAGCGCCCGCTCGCGCGCGTCCTGACCGGACTGTCGATCCGTCATGTCGGCCCGGTCGCGGCGGAGGCGCTGGCCCGTGCCTTCCGCTCGATCGACCGCATCGATCAGGCCACCGAGGAGGAGCTGAGGAACACGGACGGCGTGGGGGAGATCGTCGCACGCTCCGTCAAGGAGTGGTTCGCCGAGGACTGGCACCGCGACATCATCCGCAAGTGGAAGGCCGCGGGCGTCCGCATGGAGGAGGAGGGCTCCGGCGAGGACGAGGGGCCGCGCCCGCTGGAGGGCCTCACGGTCGTCGTCACCGGCACGCTCGCGCGGTACACGCGCGACGGCGCCAAGGAGGCGCTGCAGAGCCGCGGGGCGAAGGTCACCGGGTCGGTGTCCAAGAAGACGTCGTTCGTCGTGGTCGGCGAGAACCCCGGGTCGAAGCACGACAAGGCGGTCCAGTTGAAGGTTCCGGTGCTCGACGAGGACGGGTTCGCCGTGCTGCTGGAGCGAGGACCGCAAGCGGCGGCGGACGTCGCGCTTCAGGCCGGGGAGTAGGGGCGAAGATCACCCGTTCGGCGCATATCGGATGTATAGGGGTGACCGGGGTGCATTCGGGTAACCGTCGACGACCGCTGCCCGTGGACGCGTTCCGCGGCCTACTGTTGAGATGTGCGCCTGCCGTGCCCGGTCGCGTGGTGGGTTTTCAGACGCGGTGCCGTTGACGGTTCGTCGGGCAGCGGGCCGTGTGGCGTGGGCACCGCCGGCTGTGAGAGGGACGGGAATGGAACCGACCGAGAGCGTCGCCTCGGACTCACGGCTGCGCCTGCGCCGGATGACCGGCGTCTGGCGGGCGGGCCGCCGGGCGGTGCGGCTGCCTGCGCGTGTGGCCCCGGGCGGTCGCGGCGCCGTGCCGGGCGCCGTCTCCGGGGTCACTCCCGCACCTCGCGCCGCCCCCGGCACCGCGGCGGCGCTCGGAAGCACTCCGGCCGGCGGGCCCCTGCCGTGCGTCGCCCTCTGCCCCGGGGACATCGGCGCCGGCCGCGCGCCGGCCCTGCCCGGTCGCGACGGCGAGCGGCACATGTCATGGCCCGCGCTGCCCGCGGCGGTCGTCGCATCCGCCGGGTTCGTCCTCGGCGCCGGCTTCTATCGCGCGTTCGGCGGACAGCACGCGCTCTTCCCGTGCGGCACCGTCGGCTGGTCCCTGGCCGTCCTCACCGGCATCATCGTCGGCCACCTCGTCGCGCTCGGCCGCGCCCGCTGGTGGGGCGGCACCGGTTCCGGGGCCGCCCTGACCCTCGCCGTCCTGCTGCTGTACGGCTGGGTGCCCGCCGGCATGGTCAGCCTCACCGTCGTCGTCCTGGTCGGCATCGCCCGGCTGGGCCGCTGGCGGCAGGGCATCCTGCACGGCGCGGTCGACATCCTCGGCATCGGGGCCGGGGCCCTCGTCCTGGCCGCCTTCGGAAACGTCCCGACCGTCGAGACGCCCTGGAATCCGCAGAGCTGGACTCTCTACGCCGCTCCCGAGGTGGTCCTCGTCGCCACCGCCTACCTCGCGGTCACCCGGGTGCTGCTGTGGTACCTGCACGCGCCCCGCTCCGGCGGGCTGCCCACCGTCGCCCGCACCGCGCTGGTCCGGCAGGGGCTCGTGGCGGTCGCGCTGCTCGGCATCGCGCCGCTGATCTGCGTCGTCGCGGTGGCGCTCCCGGTCCTGCTGCCACTGTTCGCGATCCCCCTCATCGCCCTCGACTCCACCCTGTGGATGGCCCGCGCCCGGGCCGAGGAGCAGCTGCGCGACCCGCTGACCGGGCTGCCCAACCGCCAGTGGCTGCTGGAGCGCACCTGGACGGCCCTGGACGACGCCGAGCGGGTCGGGGCCCGGGCCGCCCTGATGCTGATCGACCTCGACCGCTTCCGGTCGGTGAACGACACCCTCGGCCACCTCGCCGGCGACCGGCTGCTCCTGCAGATCGCCGACCGGCTGCGGCTGGCGCTGCCCCGCGGCGCGGAGGCGGCGCGCCTGGGAGGGGACGAGTTCGCGGTGTTACTGCCGGTCGCGGACTCCACCACGTCCGCGTCCCGGGCGGCCCGCAACCTGGTCGCGGCGCTCGGTTCGCCGCTCGACCTCGACGGGCTCACGCTCGTCCTGGAGGCCAGCGCCGGCGTCGCGGTCTTCCCCGACCACGCGCTCGACGCGGAGGGTCTGCTGCAGCGGGCGGACGTCGCGATGTACCAGGCGAAGCGGGACCGCACGGGCGTGGAGGTGTACGAGTCCAAGCGGGACTCCAACACGCCGGACCGGCTCGGTCTGCTCGGGGACCTGCGGCGCGCCCTGGACGCGCACGAGGTCCAGCTGCACTACCAGCCGAAGGTCCGCTTCGACGGGAAGGTCGCCGGCCTCGAAGCACTCGTACGGTGGGTGCACCCCGAGCGGGGCAAGGTGCCGCCGGACGAGTTCATCGCGATCGCGGAGTCCTCCGGGCTGATGCCGCATCTGACGGAGTACGTGCTGGAGACGGCGCTCGGCCAGGTGGCGCGGTGGCGGGCGCAGGGCCTGGAGGTGCCGGTGGCCGTGAACGTCTCACCGCGGGATGTGCACACGCCGGGCTTCGCGGGCTCGGTGGCCGCGCGGCTGGCCCGGCACGGGGTGCCCGCGGGAGCGCTGCAGCTGGAGATCACCGAGCATGTGCTCCTGGAGGACCCCCAGCGGGCGGCCGACACGCTCGCCGGGCTGGCCGGGCACGGTGTGAAGATGTCGCTGGACGACTTCGGCACGGGGTATTCGTCGCTGGTGCATCTGCGGCGGCTGCCCGTGAGCGAGCTGAAGATCGACCGCTCGTTCGTGGCACGGCTCGCGGTGGACGCGGAGGACGCGGAGATCGTGCGCTGCACGGTGGACCTCGCTCACTCGCTGGGCCTGCTCGTCGTCGCGGAGGGGGTCGAGGACGACGAGACCTGGGAGCGCCTGCGCGACCTGGGCTGCGACGCCGTGCAGGGGTGGCTGGTCGCCGCCGCGATGCCGGCCGAGGAGACCACGGCATGGCTGCTCGCCCGCGGCTCCCGCGGATGGCAGCGTCCGAGGGCCGCACTGCCCGCGGCCGCCGCGGACGACCAGGGGCGGCTCGGCTAGCACGCCCCCGGAGGGCGCGCCCGCGCCTGATCGGCTCTCCCCTGATCGGCTCTCCCCCGGCGAAGTACCCGGTCGGCAGGGCGAGCCGGCGCTCATGGGCCTCGGCCGGGAGGCGTCCGCCGCGCATGCGAGACGACCGCCCGGGAGGACCGCCCGGGAGGACCGCCCGGGAGGACCGCCAGGAACCAGCAGGAACCAGACAGGGAGCCGCGCCGTGTCACTGATCGTCCCGCAGTTCGACTCGACCGTGATCGTCCGTGACGCCGAGGCCGAGGTGGTCGGCCGCGCCCCCGTCACCATCCGGCTGCTGGCCGACAGCAGCCGGACCGGCGGGGCGCTGTCCACCCAGCGCATCACGCTCACAGGGGGCGCGGACGGCGCCCGACCGCACTGGCACGACAACTCCGCCGAGATGTTCTTCATGCTCGACGGGGCCGCCGAACTCCTCTCCGGCGAGGAGATCCTCACCGCCGGGCCCGGTGACCTCGTTGTCGTCCCGCCCGGCACACCGCACGCCTTCGCCGCCGTCCCCGGGGCCGACGCCGACATCCTCGTCGTGATCACCCCGGGCGTCGAGCGCTTCGAGTACTTCCGCCATCTGCAGCGCGTCGCCCTCGGCGAGGTGGCCCCGGAGAGCCTGCTGGAGGCGCAGGAGCTGTACGACAACCACTTTCTGCGCAGCGCGGCCTGGGACGGGCGCCGCTGAGGTGCGGAGCGGGGGAAACCGTTTCACGGGCACGGGGCCCGGCCCCATAGGATTGGGCCAAAACACACACACTCACCCCAGAGGATCGCTGCATGCCTGGCATCACGCGCGAGGAGGTCGCCCACCTCGCCCGGCTGGCGCGTCTGGAGCTGAAGCCCGAAGAGCTCGACCACTTCGCCGGCCAGCTCGACGACATCATCGGCGCGGTCGCCCGCGTCAGCGAGGTCGCCGACCAAGACGTACCGCCGACCTCCCACCCGCTGCCGCTGACCAACGTCATGCGCCCGGACGAGGTCCGTCCCTCGCTCACCCCCGAGCAGGCGCTGTCCGGCGCCCCGGCCCAGGAGCAGCAGCGTTTCAAGGTGCCGCAGATCCTGGGGGAGGAGTAACCCGCCATGACGGACAAGAACAGCATCATCCGGCTCACCGCCGCCGAGACGGCCGCGAAGATCGCTTCCGGCGAGCTCACCGCCGTCGAGGTCGCCGAGGCACACCTCGCCCGGATCGAGGCCGTCGACGAGAAGGTGCGCGCCTTCCTGCACGTCGACCGCGAGGGTGCCCTCGCACAGGCCCGCGCCGTCGACGGCAAGCGCGAGCGCGGTGAGGAACTGGGCCCGCTCGCCGGTGTGCCCCTCGCGCTGAAGGACATCTTCACCACCAAGGGTGTGCCCACCACCGTCGGGTCCAAGATCCTGGAGGGCTGGATCCCGCCGTACGACGCCACCGTCACCCAGCGGCTGAAGGCCGCCGACGTCGTCATCCTCGGCAAGACCAACATGGACGAGTTCGCCATGGGGTCCTCCACCGAGAACAGCGCCTTCGGCCCGACCGGCAACCCCTGGGACCTCACCCGCATCCCCGGCGGCTCCGGGGGCGGTTCGAGCGCCGCGCTCGCCTCCTTCCAGGCCCCCCTGGCCATCGGCACCGACACCGGCGGCTCCATCCGGCAGCCCGCCGCCGTCACCGGCACGGTGGGCGTCAAGCCGACGTACGGCGGCGTCTCCCGCTACGGCATGGTCGCCTTCAGCAGCAGCCTCGACCAGGGCGGCCCCTGTGCCCGTACGGTCCTGGACGCCGCCCTGCTGCACGAGGTCATCGCCGGGCACGACCCGCTCGACTCCACCTCCATCGACGCTCCCGTCCCGCCGGTCGTCGAGGCGGCGCGCAGCGGCAGCGTGGCCGGCATGCGCGTCGGCGTCGTCAAGCAGTTCCGCGGCGAGGGCTACCAGGCCGGTGTGCTGCAGCGCTTCGACGAGACGGTCGCCCTCCTCAGGGGACTGGGCGCCGAGATCGTCGAGCTGGACTGCCCCTCGTTCGACCTGGCGCTCGCCGCGTACTACCTGATCGCCCCGAGCGAGTGCTCCAGCAACCTCGCGCGCTTCGACGGCCTGCGCTACGGCCTGCGCGTCGGCGACGACGGCACGCACTCCGCGGAGGAGGTCACCTCCGTCACCCGTGAGGCGGGCTTCGGCCCCGAGGTCAAGCGCCGCATCATGCTGGGTACGTACGCCCTCAGCTCCGGCTACTACGACGCGTACTACGGCTCCGCGCAGAAGGTCCGCACGCTCATCACCCGCGACTTCGAGAAGTCGTTCGAGCAGGTCGACGTGATCGTGTCGCCCACGACGCCCACCACCGCCTTCCCGATCGGCGAGCGCGCCGACGACCCGATGGCGATGTACCTGGCGGACCTGTGCACCATCCCGGTCAACCTGGCGGGCAACGCCGCGATGTCGCTGCCCTGCGGCCTCGCTCCGGAGGACAACCTCCCGGTCGGGCTGCAGATCATCGCCCCGGCGATGAAGGACGACCGGCTGTACAAGGTCGGCGCCGCCGTCGAGGCCGCCTACGTGGAACAGTGGGGGCACCCGTTGCTCGAGGAGGCTCCGTCGCTGTGAGTAAGGCACTGTCCAAGGCCAAGGGCTTCAAGAAGTCCAAGTCCGGTACGTACCTGTCCATGGCCACCACCGCGTTCGGCGCGGTCAGTGTCGCGAAGCGGGTCAAGAAGGCCCGCCTCGAACACGACACGCTGCGCCTGATCGACGCCGCCGTGTCCGCCGCCGCCATCGTCACCGGCCTCGCCATTCTCTACCGCGAGCTGAAGCGCCTGGGCGACGACGACGTCCTGCTGGGCTGAGAGGGAAGTTTCACCGTGACCACCATGACCGACCTGGTGTCGTACGAGGACGCGCTGGCGTCGTACGACCCCGTCATGGGCCTTGAGGTCCATGTCGAACTCGGCACCAGGACCAAGATGTTCTGCGGCTGCTCCACGGCGCTGGGCGCCGAGCCGAACTCGCAGACCTGTCCCACCTGCCTCGGCCTGCCCGGCTCGCTCCCGGTCGTCAACGCGACCGGCGTGGAGTCCGCGATCCGCATCGGCCTCGCGCTCAACTGCGAGATCGCCGAGTGGTGCCGCTTCGCCCGGAAGAACTACTTCTATCCGGACATGCCGAAGAACTTCCAGACCTCCCAGTACGACGAGCCGATCGCGTTCGACGGCTACCTCGACGTGCAGCTGGAGGACGGCGAGACCTTCCGCGTGGAGATCGAGCGTGCCCACATGGAGGAGGACACCGGGAAGTCGACGCACGTCGGCGGCGCGACCGGCCGTATCCACGGCGCCCAGCACTCGCTGCTCGACTACAACCGCGCCGGCATCCCGCTGATCGAGATCGTCACCAAGCCGATCGTCGGCGCCGGCGACCGCGCTCCCGAGGTGGCGAAGGCGTACGTCCGCGAGCTGCGCGAGCTGATCCGGGCGCTCGGCGTGTCCGAGGCCCGGATGGAGATGGGCCAGATGCGCTGCGACGTGAACCTGTCGCTGATGCCCAAGGGCTCCGCAGTGTTCGGCACCCGCAGCGAGACGAAGAACGTCAACTCGCTGCGCTCCGTGGAGCGCGCCTGCCGCTACGAGATCCAGCGCCACGCCGCCGTGCTCGGCGGCGGCGGCACGGTGGTCCAGGAGACCCGCCACTTCCACGAGGACACCGGCACGACCACCTCGGGCCGTACCAAGGAGGAGGCCGAGGACTACCGGTACTTCCCGGAGCCGGACCTGGTGCCGGTCGCGCCCCCGCGCGCCTGGGTCGAGGAACTGCGGGCCACGCTGCCGGAGCTGCCCCTGGTGCGGCGCAACCGGCTGCGCCGGGAGTGGGGGATCTCGGCGACCGACATGCAGGCGATCCTCAACGCCGGCGCCCTGGACCCGATCGTCGCCACCATCGAGGCGGGTGCCGACGCGGCCTCCGCGCGCAAGTGGTGGATGGGCGAGCTCGCCCGCAACGCCAACGAGTCGGGCAAGGCCCTGGACGAGCTGGCCATCACGCCTCAGCAGGTGGCCCGGGTCGCCCGGCTCGTGGCCTCCGGCGACCTGAACGACAAGCTGGCGCGCCAGGTCATCGAGGGCGTCCTCGCGGGCGAGGGCACACCGGACGAGGTCGTCGACCGGCGCGGGCTGAAGGTGGTCTCCGACGAGGGCGCGCTGACCGCCGCCGTCGAGGAGGCCATCGCCGGCAACCCGGCCATCGCGGACAAGATCCGCGGTGGCAAGGTCGCCGCGGCCGGCGCCCTGGTCGGCGCGGTCATGAAGGCCACCCGCGGCCAGGCCGACGCCGCCCGTGTCAAGGAGCTGATCCTTCAGAAGCTGGGTGTCGGCGAGGGCTGAGACAGCACTGCGCAGGGCCTCGGGGGCGGTGCACCGGATGCGGTGCGCCGCCCCCGAGGCGTGTGCGGGGGACGCCGTGCGGGAGGGCCGGGTTGCCGGAGCTCCGGTGGAGGTCCTGTGATTTGGATCCCACTCACGTGAGCAGGGCCGCGAACCCGACAAACGATCTCTTCCGGATGTAACAGTGGAAGTGCATTACTCACGCGTTCTTTGCGGGCTGTTCAGTTCCACTTGCGGCTGTTCCCGGTCAAAGATCCTCAAATCGGCTCAGGGAGCACGTTTGTGGCAGCCCTTGCACGCTGGTGTGTCCGCCACCGCCTCGTCACCGTCCTGCTCTGGCTGATCGCCTTCACCGGGATCACAGCCGGCGCGTCCGTCGCGGGATCCGCGTACTCGAACGACTACTCCGTCCCCGGCACCGAGGCCGGCCGCGCCACCCAACTGCTCCAGGAGGGCTTCCCCGGCCTCGGCGGCGACAGCGACACCGTGGTCTGGCACACCCCTGACGGCAGCGTGCGCGCCCCCGAGGTCGAGCAGACGATGACCCGCACCCTGGACCGCATCGCGGACCTGCCGGGCGTCACCTCCGTCACCAGCCCCTACGAGGGCGGCCACAGCGGCCTGATCAGCCGGGACGGCCACACCGCCTACGCCACGGTCACCTTCCGCGAGGAGGCCCAGAACATCGGCGAGGGCGAGGCCGAGGCCGTCGTCGACACCGCCAAGGCCGCCGAGACCCACGGGCTCCAGGTCGAGCTCGGCGGCAGCGCCGTCAGCCTCACCCAGTCACAGGGCGGCCACCTCGCCGAGGCCGTCGGCGTGGCCGTCGCCGCCGTGGTCCTCTTCCTCGCCTTCGGCTCGCTCGCCGCCTCCCTGCTGCCCATCGCGACCGCCCTGATCGGGGTCGGCACCGCGTACGGCAGCATCGGACTGCTCGGGCACGCGATGACCGTCGCCGACTTCGCGCCGATGCTCGGCCTGCTGATCGGGCTCGGCGTCGGCATCGACTACGCCCTGTTCATCGTGACCCGGCACCGCCGCAACCTGAAGCGCGGCACCCCGGTCGCCGAGGCGGCCGTGGGCGCCGTCGCCACCACCGGACGCGCCGTCGTCTTCGCGGGCGCGACCGTGTGCATCGCGCTGCTCGGCATGCTGATCCTGCGGCTGGGCTTCCTCAACGGTGTCGCGATCGCCGCCTGTCTGACCGTCCTGCTCACCGTCGCGGCCTCCGTGACACTGCTGCCCGCCCTGCTGTCCTTCATCGGCCCCCGCGCCCTCGGCCGGCGTGAGCGGCGCAGGCTGGCCGTGCACGGACCCGAACCGGAGGTGCCGACCGGGCTGTCCGCCCGGTGGTCCGCCTTCGTCGAACGCCACCCCAAGAAGCTGGGCGCCGTCGCCGTCGCCGTCATGGCACTGCTCGCGCTGCCCACGCTGTCCCTGCACCTGGGCACCTCCGACCAGGGCAACGACCCGAGGACGACGACCACACGGCAGGCGTACGACCTCGTCGCCGAAGGCTTCGGGCCCGGCGTCAACGGCCCGCTCACCCTGGTCACCCACGTGGGCGGCGCTGAGGACAAACTCGCCCTCGACAACCTCGGCGGAACGCTCACGGCCACCGAGGGCGTCGCCTCGGTCACCCCGGCGACGTACAACAGCGGCGGCACCACGGCCTACCTCACCGTCGTACCCGACTCCGCCCCCCAGTCGCAGCAGACCAGCGACCTCGTCCAGCGCCTGCGCTCCGAGGTGCTGCCGCGCGCCGAGCAGGGCACCACGCTCGACCTGCACGTCGGCGGGATCACGGCCGCCTACGACGACTTCGCGAACGTGATCGTCGGCAAGCTGCCGTTGTTCATGAGCGTGGTGATCGGCCTGGGCTGCGTGCTGCTCCTGCTCGCCTTCCGCTCCCTCGGCATACCCCTCAAGGCCGCCGCGATGAACGTCGCCGCCGTCGCCTCCGCGTTCGGCGTCGTCGTCACCATCTTCCAGTGGGGGTGGGGGAGCGAGCTGCTGGGCCTCGGCCGCGCCGGGCCGATCGAGCCCTTCCTCCCCGTGATCATGGTCTCGGTGCTCTTCGGTCTCTCCATGGACTACCAGGTGTTCCTGGTCAGCCGGATGTACGAGGAATGGCTGGAGACCCGCGACAACCGGCGGGCCGTCCGCGTCGGCCTCGCCGAGACCGGCCGGGTGATCAACTCGGCGGCCGTCATCATGATCTCCGTCTTCCTCGCCTTCGTGCTCAGCGGCGACCGCGTGATCGCCATGTTCGGCATCGCCCTCGCCTCGGCCGTCGCCCTCGACGCCTTCGTGCTGCGCACGCTCCTCGTTCCCGCCCTGATGCACATGCTCGGCAGCGCAAACTGGTGGCTGCCGTCCTGGCTGGAGCGCCGGCTGCCGCGTATCAGCATCGAGCCGCCCGAGTGCCGTGCGACGATTCCGGGACGGCGCGTGGCCGAACACGTGCCGGTGGACGTACCGGTGAAGGAGCGGCAGCAGGATGTACGCGATATCCCTGGGTGACGACGGAGCGGAACTGCGTCCCCTGGAGCCCTGGCACGCCGAGGAGTTCCTGGAGCACCTCGACCGCGGGCGGGAGTTCATCAACCGGCACGTCCCCTTCGGGGCGAAGGCCACGGACGCCGACTCGGCCCGGGCCGTCCTGCAGTCCTACGCCGACAAGCGCGCCGCCGACACCGGCAGCCTGCACGGCCTGTGGCTGGACGGAAAGCTGGTCGGCGGCCTCCTCTTCCGCGTGTTCGACGCGGCGGGCGGCAACTGTGAGGTCGGCTGCTGGCTGGAGCCCGCCGCGACCGGCCGCGGACTGGTGACGCGCGGCATGCGGGTGCTCATCGACTGGGCGGTTGACGAGCGCGGCATCCACCGTGTGGAGTGGTACGCGTCGTCCGCGAACGTACCGAGCGTCAACGCGGCGCGGCGGCTGGGCATGAGCCGCGACGGCGTGCTGCGGGAGAGCTATCTGTACCGCGGCGTACGCCAGGACACCGAGGTGTGGTCGGTGCTCGCGCCCGAATGGCGGGCGGCACGCGCGCGTGACGCCGGCGACGATCATTAAGAGACCTCTCAGACAGCGTCCGTACGGTGCGAGGCATGGGAACGACAACAGTTGACGAGGCCGGGGCCGCCGACGGCGCCGCGGTGAAGAAGGGCGAGAAGCCGGAGGCCGCCACGGCCGGGGAACCGGCAGGGGCGACGGAGCCGGAGGCCGACGCCGGCTCCGGCTCCGGCGGGGCCGCCGCCGAGGAGACCGCCCCGAAGGGCCCCTCCGGCGTCGGCCAGGGGGCCGGGGCGGTCGTCTCCGCCGGGCTCGGCATCGTCTCCCTGAGCGGCAGCTGGGTCGGCACGGTGGCCTCCGCGCGCGAGACCCTCGTCGGCCAGCTCCGGACATCGTCGTCGGCGAGCATCGCCCGGCAGGTCAAGGAGGTGTACGGCGACGCCTGGCACGCCACGGCGGTGTGGGGCGGCCTGTTCGCGCTGGCCGCGCTGATCGTGGGTGTCGTGGTGCTGGCCCGCCCGGCCTTCGGGGTGCCCGGAAAGCCGCAGCAGCCCTGGATCAAGTCGGTCGCCTGGGGCGGCGTGGCGCTCGGCCTCGTCGGCCTGTTCCTGGCCGTCCTCAAGTACACCGACGTCCTGCTCGGACTGCCGTCCGCCGGCTGAACCGGTGCGGCCCCCGAGGGGGTCCTGGGCCCTCCGCCCGATGCTTAGGGAGGACCCGGGACCCACGGCGGGCGTCTAAGGCCCTGGCCGCCGGGGAAGATGCGGAAACCTCCCGATGCGGCGCACCCCCCTGGGAGACGAGGGTCGAGGCATCGCAGAACTGCGAAGCCCCGAACCTCTCCCGGAGGGACACGCCATGTTGCAGTACGAGCTCCACCGGATCCGTTCCGCCGAGCTGATCCGCCAGGCGGACGCCTACCGGCTGCGCCGCGAAGCGCTCCGCCGCCGGCGTGCCGCCCGCACGACCGGGGAAGACCCCGAACAGGAGGGCCGGCCCGGCCGCCCCCGCCTCGCCCGCGCCGCATGAACCCGCGGCCACGGGAGCACGGCGGCGCG
>NZ_JBHUDX010000098.1:0-113447 GCF_042678285.1 Streptomyces caeni | reverse complement strand
CGGCAAGCATCCGCCTCACCCTGCCCCCACTCGCCACCGTCTGGCTCCGCCCGGCCTGAGCCGAGCGGCGCATCCGGGATGGTGGGGCTTCTGCCTGCCGGGCGTTCGTCCGGCCTGCGAAAAAGGCCGGGTGCGGCCTCAACCCGCCTCCGCGCCCACTTCCGCGTCCTGGGCTGCCTGCCGCGGCGACGGTCCCGCCGACGCTGCGGCCGCACCTCGTTTCGCGGCCTGGATCTGCTCCCACACATGGGTGCGCAGCTCGGTGAAACGGGGGTCGGCCCGGGTGTGCAGCTGATCACGCTCGTCGGGCAGGTCGATGTCCAGTTGCTCCTGCACGACCGTCGGCGACGACGACAGGACCACGACCCGCTGGCCCAGGTAGACGGCCTCGTCGATGTCGTGGGTGATGAACAGGATCGTCACACCGAGCTTGTGCCACAGGTCACGGATCAGGTCCTCCAGGTCGGCGCGGGTCTGCGCGTCGACTGCGGCGAACGGCTCGTCCATGAGCAGGACCTCGGGCTCGTAGGCCACCGCCCGGGCTATCGCCACCCGTTGCTGCATGCCGCCGGACAGCTGCCACGGGTAGGCGTCGTGGGCGTCCGCGAGCCCCACCGCCTCCAGCGCGCGGGCGACGAGTGCACGGCGGCGGTCCTTCGGCAGCTTCTTCTGCTTGAGCGGCAGTTCCACGTTGTCGCGCACGCTCATCCAGGGGAACAGGCTTCGGCCGTACTCCTGGAAGACCACGGCCATGCCCGGCGGTGGCCCGGTGACGGGCCGTCCGTGCAGGAGCACCTCGCCCGATGTGGGTGCCAGCAGGCCGGCGATACACTTGAGCAGGGTCGTCTTACCGCAGCCGGACGGGCCGACGAGGCAGACGAGGTCGCCGGAGTCAAGCGAGAACGTCAGGTCGCGGACCGCTTCGATGCGCCGCTCCCGTCCCTCGTACACCTTCTTCAGGCCTCGAACGTCGAGCATCTGCGGGATTCCTTTCCGGCAAGCGTTGTGTGTCACGAGGAGCGCCGGCTGCGGCGCAGGCCGCGGTACCAGGCCAGGGCCCGGCTTTCGACCAGCTGGAACAGCACGGACAGCAGGAAGCCGAGCAGGCCCAGCAGGAGGATGCCGCTCCACATCTCCGGGATCGCGAAACTGCGCTGGAACTGCACCACGTCGAACCCGAGGCCGTTGCTGGCCGCGAACATCTCGCTGATCACCATCAGGATGATGCCGATCGACAGGGCCTGCCTCAGACCGGCGAAGATCTGCGGTCCCGCCGACGGCAGGACCAGGTGGCGCAGTCGGGCGGCTCCGGTGATGCCGTACGAGCGGGCGCTCTCCGACAGGACGCCGTCCACCGCTCGCACGCCTTCCACCGTGTTGAGCAGGATCGGCCAGACGCAGCCGGAGAGGATGACGACGACCTTCATGCCGTTGCCTATGCCGGCGAAGAGCATGATCACCGGTACCAGGACCGGTGGCGGGACGGCCCTCAGGAACTCCAGGACGGGTTCGAGCACGGCGCGCACGCGCCGGTAGGAGCCGATGACCACGCCCAGCGCCACACCGACGACGACGGCCGAGAGGTATCCGCCGGCCAGCCGCAGCACGCTGGGCAGCACGTCGGTCGCCAGCCGTTCGCCCGTCCACAGCGTGCCGAAGGTGGTCAGGATGGTACGCAGCGGCGGCACGTAGAAGCTCTGGCTGTCCTCGGTGCTGTACCACCACACGGCCACCAGCACGGCGGGCAGCGCCACGATCAGCAGCAGTTGACGGATGATCCGGCTCATACCGCCTCCTCCCCGCGGACCGACTGGTGCCAGGCGAGCGTGTGCCGTTCGACCGCCCGGACCGCCAGATTGATCAGGACCCCGAGCAGGCCGGTCACGGCGACCAGCGCGTACATGGCGGGCACGGCGTTGGACGCCTGCGCGATGGCGATACGGGCGCCCAGGCCGGGGGCGCCGATGATGAGTTCGGCGCTGATGGCGAGTACCAGGGCGACCGCCGCCGCCAGTCGCACACCGGTCATCACGTAGGGCAGGGAGGTCGGCCACAGGACGTACCGCAGCCGTGCCCAGGTGCCCAGCCCGTAGCTGCGGGCCGTCTCCTCGGCGACCGGGTCGACGTCCCCCGCCCCGTAGAGCACCTGGACGAGGACCTGCCAGAACGAGGCGTAGACCACGAGGAGCAGCGCCGAGCGGATGTCGGTGCCGTACAGGAGCACGGCGAGCGGGATCAGCGCGACCGAGGGGATCGGCCGGAGGAACTCGATGGTGGATGCCGTGGCGGCGCGCAGGAACGGCACCGTCGCGATGAGGAACCCCGCGACGACGCCGCCGACCACGGCGATCAGCAGGCCGACGGCCCAGCTCAGGAGGGTGTCGCCGAGCGCCGTCCAGAAGGCGCCGTCCGCCAGTTCGTCGACCAGGGCCCGGGCGATCCGGCTCGTCGGCGGCAGGTAGTCCGAGGAGACCGCTCCCAGCCTCGGCATCGCCTCCACCAGGACCAGCAGGCCGGCCAGGCCCGCCAGGCCGAGCACCGCATGGGCGCCCCGCGGCTTCCCGGGGCGGGTGGGTTCTGCCGCCGCCGGCGCGGAGGCGGCCGCGAGGCCGACTCCGCTGGCGGTGTCACGGTCCAACGTCACGGCAGCAGCCTGTCCAGGTCGGGAGCGGTGTCGAAGAGCCCGTCCTTCTCGGCGAGCTTGGCCAGGATGGCCAGCGAGGCGCGGTTGGGCTTCTGCGGCCAGGTGGGAAGGATCAGCGACTTCGCCGTCGCCGCGTCGATCTTCGTGTAGGTGGTGAGGATCTGCCGGACCTCGTCGGGATGGGTGTCGGCGTACTTCAGGGACTCGTTCATCGCGGTCTGGAACCTCTTGACCAGGCCGGGGTTCTGCTGTGCGAGCTTCGTGGAGGTGAAGTAGAGCGCCACCGTGAGGACCGGTGAGGTGTCGACGAAGGGGGAGGCGATGACCCGGCCGCCCTTGCTCTTGATCAGGGAGAGCGTGGGTTCGACGACCCAGGCCGCGTCGATCTGGCCGGCCTCCAGGGCTGCGGGCATCTGGGGGAAGGCCAGCTCGACGAACTTGACGGAGCCCGGGTCGCCGCCGGCCTTGCGGACCGACTCCCGGGTGGTCGTGTCACCGATGTTCTTCAGGGTGTTGACCGAGACCTTCTTGCCGGCGAGGTCCTTGGCCGACTTGATCGGGCTGTCCTTCTTGACGACGAGGGCGCCGAAGTCGGCGCCCTGCTTGTCGGTGGAGTTGACGCCATTGGCCACGCCCTTGAGCGGCACGCCCTTGCTCTGCGCCAGCATCAGCGACGTCACATTGCTGAAGCCGAACTGGAACTGCCCGCTGACCACGCCCGGCACGATGGCGGCGCCGCCCTGACCGCTCTCCAGGGTCAGGTCGATTCCCTGCTTGCTGAAGAAGCCCTTCTCCTTGCCGAGATAGATCGGTGCCACGTCGATGATCGGGATGACCCCGACCTTGACGCTGGTCCTGTCGCCGCTCTTCGCGGTGTCGTCCGTGGTGGAGGAGCCACAGCCCGTGGTGGCGGAAGCCAACACCACGGAGGCGGCAATCCCGGCTAGCAGTCGACGCATGGGCGTTACCTCTTCACAGTGTGCGCGGAATGAACTTTTATTCGTTGCGTGAACGTACGGGCGCCCCCAGGACAGGTCAACGCCGAGACCGAAGTTGTTATGGGCGTCTTCCCCCGCCCTCCCTGCAGCGAGACCCGGCCGCCCTCGCGGCCCGTGCGGACCGAAGGCGGGAGTGCGCCCACCCCACCCGCGAGGCAGGCCGCCTGCCGGAGCATAGGTTGCCCGCAAGATTGTCGCAATAAGTGCGCAACATCGTTGCTGAAGAAATTGTTGACGATCCTTGCGGCGCTCCCTAGGGTCCTCGCCATGACATGGAGAGCCATCCGATGACCCCGCCGGCGCCGACCACGGCCGTCGCCCGGGACGTCCCGGGAGCAGGGTCAGTGAGCAGGTCGTGCCGGACGGCGGCACCCTGGCCGCCCGGTGAGGTGTGAGCAGTGGCAGCAGTGAGCACAGGCACCGCCGACCGGCCGGCACCGGTCGTCGACGCGATCCGCGACGCCATCACCGGTGGTGAGTTCGCGCCCAACCAGCGGCTGGTGGAGTCGGAACTGTCGGAGCAGTTCGGCGCCAGCCGCGCCGGAGTCCGCAACGCGCTGGTGCAACTGGCCAGCGAGGGCCTGGTCGAGCGCATCCAGAACCGCGGTGCGCGCGTCCGCGCCGTGTCCCTCCCGGAAGCCGTCGAGATCACCGAGGTCCGCATGGCCCTGGAAGGACTGTGCGCGGCGAAGGCCGCCGAGCAGGCCACCGAGGACGACCGCCGCGTCCTCCGGGAGATCGGCGACAGGATGCGGGAGGCGGTGGCGGGCGGGGACGTGCTCGGGTACTCCGACCTCAACAGGCGGCTCCACACGCTGATCCTCACCATCAGCGGCCAGAACACCGCCCGCACCGTGCTGGAGCGCCTCCGCGGCCAGAACGTCCGCCATCAGTTCCGGCTGGCCATGCACCCGGGTCGGCCCACCGTGTCCCTGCCGCAGCACCTGGAGATCATCGAGGCGCTCTGCGAAGGGGACCCCGAAGCCGCCGAGGGCGCCGTCCGAAGGCATCTGCGCAGTGTGATCGACGCGCTGCCGCAGGTGGACGAGGCCCAGCCCCAGCGTCTCGGCACGGACGGCGGCACCCGGTGATCCGCGGGGCGTCCCCCGCACCGGCGCGGCGCGTCACCGGCCCGCACGCCTCACCGGCCGCCGGGCATCAGCCTGCGCAGGGCCGCGAGCAGCCCCCTGACCGGGCGGCCGGTGCCGTGTGAGGCGTCCGGCGGCTGCGGGGCGCCCTCGCCCCAGGGGCCGGGTGGCTTCGCCTTCAGTTCGTACCGCACCGGCAGCAGCCGCAGCCCGCGCACCACCGGTCCCGCCCGCCACGGCAACTGGTCCGGCGGCAGGGTCGGTTCCGCCCGGGCGAAGTGCTCGAAGACACGGCCCACCGCCGTCGACACGATCATGCCCCCCAGTTCGCGTGCCGCGCTCGGGCACTGGTGCTGCCCCGCGCCCCAGCCCAGATGCGCCCGCGTGCTGATCGTCGACTCGACGAGGTGGGAGGAGTCGAGCGCCATCAGGTCCCGGTGGGCGGCCGCGGCCGACGGCGAGACGGCGTCGCCCGCCCGGATCCAGAAGTCGCCCAGCCGCACGTCCCGCGCCGCGAACCGGAAGCACATGTTGGCCACCGGCGGATTGATCAGCGCCGCCCGGTTCACGGCCTCACCGAGCTGCCCGGCCGACAGGCTGCGCCGGACCGTGGCGTTGCCCCACAACACCTCCAGCAGGGTGTTGAGCACCATGTTGCCGGTGATGTCGTTCAGGTACACCGCGTTCATGAACAGCTCCCGGCCCAACCGCTCGTCGGACAGGCCGGGGTCGGCGAGCAGCATGTACGAGGTCAGGTCGTCGCCGGGCCGCGCCCTGCGGTGCGCGGCCAGCCGGGTCATGGCCGCCGCCGCACGCGCGGTGGCCGCCCCGGCGCCCGGCCCGCCGTCCAGCATCCGCCACAGATCCATGACAAGCTCATCGCCCAGTTCCCCGGGGCATCCGAACAGCCGGGTCGTCACCATCAGCAGCAGCGGCCTGGTGTACTGCGCCCCCAGGTCCGCGAACCCCGCGGTCCCCGATTCGGCGCCCAGCAGGGCGATCAGCTCGTCCGCGTACCGGGCGACCGCCGCCCGCAGCTCCCACCCCTGGGGCGTGTGGCCGTCCTGGAAGGGGCGCAGCGCCGAGTGGTGGGTCCGGCGGGCGGCCTGGTGCTCGTCGCCGTCCATGAACATGGTCTGGCGGACCTCGTAGCCCGCCAGCAGCGGCCAGTCCGCCGGCAGCAGCCCCTCCGCCCGTGCCCGCCAGTACCGGACGTCCCGCCGCCACTGGTCGTCGTTCCGCAGGACCTCCACCACCTCGCGGTAGTCGAGCACCAGCCACACGGGAACTCCCATCAGCGCGACCGGGGCCACCGGACCGTACCTGCGCCGCAGCCGCGCGTAGACGCCGCCGGGGTCGACGTCGAACTCCGAGGTCAGCAGCGGCTGCACCGGCAGCGAGGCGAGCGTCGCGCTGCCGGCCGGCGCGGTCGCGTACGGTTGGGCTTCCATACCGACACGCATACCGCACCGGCCGTGCACAGGCGGTGACCACGGGGCGAACGTTACGGCTCGGTGATGTCCGCGCACCTCAGGACGGCGTCAGCGCCTCCGCCAGGGCCTTCGGCGGTTTTCCGGCGTACACCACGCCCAGCCGCTGGGTGGCCCGCGTCAGTGCCACGTAGAGGTCGCTCGTCCCGTAGCGCCCGGGCTCCACCACCAGAACGGAGTCGAACTCCAGGCCCTTGGACTGGCGCGGGTCGAGCAGGACGACGCTCCGGGCCAGGTCCGGCTCCGCGCCCGCCGTCACCCCCTCCAGCCGCGCGGCCAGGGAGCGGTGCAGAGCGCGCGGGGCGATCACCGCGAGCCGTCCCTCGGCGGGGGCCATCTCCCGGACCGCCTCGGCCACCGCGCCGGGCAGGTCGCCGGTGGCACGCCCCCAGGGCCGCACACCCGTGGACCGCACGGAACGCGGGGGGTCGAAACCGGGGTCCACCGCGCGGACCACGGCCGCGGCCACGTCCATGATCTCGGACGGGGTGCGGTAGTTGACGCCGAGGCGGGTGTGCTCCCAGCGGTCCCCGACATACGGCTGAAGGATCTCGGACCACGAGCCGACGCCGCCGGCCTCGGCCGTCTGCGCCGGGTCCCCCACCAGGGTCATCGAGCGGGTCGGGCTGCGCCGCATCAGCAGCCGCCACGCCATGGGCGACAACTCCTGTGCCTCGTCGACGATGATGTGCCCGAACGCCCAGGTGCGGTCGGCCGCGGCGCGCTCGGCGGTGCTGCGGTGGTCCGCCTCCTCCTGCCGCTCGGCGAACCGCTCCGCGTCGATGATGTCGTGCGCGGACAGCACCTCGGAGGCGTCGGGATCGCCGTCCTCCTTGTCCTCGAACTCGTAGGTGCGGGAGGCGTACGACACGTCCAGCACGCCCTGCGCGTACGACACCCGCGCCTCGCGCTCGCGTGCGGCGTGGGCGCGTGCCGCCCGGTCGTCCTCCCCGAGCAGTTCCGCCGCCTCGTCGAGCAGCGGCACGTCGGCCGTGGTCCAGGCGCGAGTGACCGGGCGGCGGATGGCGGCCGCGTCCTCGTCGGACACATAGCCCTCCGGGTGGGCGAGGAAGTCCGCCACCAGCCGCTGCGGGGTCAGCCGCGGCCACAACAGGTCGATCGCCGACCAGACGCCGGGGTTCTCGGCCAGCTCGTCGCGGATCTGGGTCAGGTCGCTCGCGTCGAGGAGGTTCGAGCCGTCGTACGGGTCGGTTCCGATCCGCTCCGCGACCATGTCCGTCAGCGTGTTGAGGATGTGGCCCTCGAAGTGCTCGCGGGCCTCGTTGTGCGGCAGCTTCGCCGCGCGGGTGCGCTCGCGGGCGACGTTCACCAGGCCGTCGTCGAGCAGCAGGACGTCCCGGTCGTGCTCGATGGCGATCACGGGGTCGGGCAGGGCCTGCCGGTCGCGCACGGCACGGGCGAGCACGTCCGCCATCCCGGCGCGGCCCTTCACGGCGGCCGCCTCGGGTGTGTCGGCCGCGGTGGCCCGCACGCCGGGGAACAGTTCACCGACGGTGGCCAGCAGCACCCCCGTCTCGCCGAGCGAGGGCAGCACCTCGCCGATGTAGCCGAGGAACGCCGGGTTCGGGCCGACGATCAGTACGGCGCGGCGGGCCAGCAGCTCCCGGTGTTCATACAGGAGGTAGGCCGCGCGGTGCAGCGCGACCGCCGTCTTCCCGGTGCCCGGGCCGCCCTCCACCACCAGCACTCCCCGGTGGGGCGCGCGGATGATGCGGTCCTGGTCGGCCTGGATGGTCCGCACGATGTCGCTCATCCGGCCGGTGCGGGCCGAGTTCAGCGCGGCGAGCAGCACGGCGTCACCGGACGGGTCCTCGTGGCCGGTGCGTTCGCGGTCGCCCAGGTCGAGGATCTCGTCGTGCAGGGCCGTGACCCGGCGCCCGTCGGTGGAGATGTGCCTGCGCCTCCTGAGCCCCATCGGGGTGTGGCCGGTGGCCAGGTAGAAGGGGCGGGCGACCTCGGCGCGCCAGTCGATCAGGATCGGGGTGCGGTCCGTGTCGTCGGCGCGCAGTCCGATGCGGCCGATGTGGTGGCTGTGCCCGGAGGCGAGGTCGATACGGCCGAAGCAGAGCGAACCGTCCACCGCGTTCAGTGCCGCCAGCAGCCCCGAGCGTTCGGCGACGAGGACGTCCCGCTCCAGCCGGGCCTGCAGGGGCGTGTGCCCCTGCGCCAGCGCGTTGGCGACGGAGGTCTCGGTGTCACCGCGCAGTGCGTCGACGCGCTCGTACAGCCCGTCGATGAATTCCTGTTCCTGCCGCAATTCATCGTCGGTACATCCCGTGGTGCCCTCTGCGTCTGAGCCCCTGTTTGACAATTCCGCTCCTGCCCGGATATACTCTGTTCACCGACTTGACTGCGACTCAATTTCATTGAAGTCGCGAATCATTGAATATACGCAAGAAGATCCCCCGAGCGCAATTGCTCGGGGGATTTCTTCGTGTCCGGTGGCGTCAGGCGTCAGAGGACGTCGGACAGTTCCTCACGCAGCCGTCGCCCGGCCCGCGCCGCCAGCTCGCCGATTCGCATGACCACGACCGTATTCCTTGACCCCGGCGTCAAGGCAACGGCGACTGCGGCGGCTTCGGCCGCACCGGGGCGGACGGCACCGGCGGCCGGCCGCAGATCCCCGCCGCGCACGCTCGTGCCTCACCGATGAACCGGCCCCTGCCCGGCAGTCTCGTCTTCGACAGCACTCGCCGAGGACGGACGGACTCATGACCACCCTCCACCACCTCCTCCAGAAGCACATCGCCCAGGGATGGGCCCCGGGCGCCGTGGGCCTGGTCGACCACCACGGCCGCACCGAGACCGCGGCGGTCGGCTTCCTCGACACCGCCGGCACCGCCCCGATGTCCCCGGACGCCATCTTCCGCATCGCCTCGATCACCAAGCCCATCGTGGCCGCCGCGGTCATGACCCTCGTCGAGGACGGCACACTCGCCCTCGGCTCCCCCATCGCCTCCTGGCTGCCCGAGCTGGCCGAGCCGACCGTGGTCCGCACCCCCTCCAGCCCCCTCGGCGACGTGGTGCCCGCCGCCCGGCCCATCGTCGTGCAGGACCTGCTGACCTCCCGCGCCGGATACGGCTTCCCCTCGGACTTCTCCCTCCCCCAGGTCCAGGCGCTGTTCACCGCGCAGAAGGGCGGACGCGCCCCCCGTGATCTCCCCGGCCCCGACACCTGGGTGGCCGAGCTGGCCCGCCTCCCGCTGCTGTACCAGCCCGGCGAGGCATGGCTCTACGGCACCTGCTCCGACCTCCAGGGCGTCCTGATCTCCCGCGCGACCGGCCGTCCGTTCCCCGAGGTCCTGGCCGAGCGGATCCTCGAACCCCTCGGCATGACCGACACGGCCTTCGAGGTGCCGGCCGCCCAGCGCCACCGGTTCACCACCGCCTACCGCCCCGACGGCAACGGCGGGCTGGAGGTCACCGACACCCCGGACGGCGCCTGGAGCAGCCTCCCCGCGTTCCCGTCCGGCGGTGGCGGTCTCGTCGCCACCGCCGCCGACTGGCTGGCGTTCGGCAGGATGCTGGTGGCCGACGGAACGGCGCCCGACGGCCGCCGGGTGCTGTCCGAGCAGTCGGTGCGCCGGATGACCACCGACCACCTCACCCCGGCCCAGCGCGAGATCGGCGCCCTGTTCCTGGAAGGGCAGGGCTGGGGGTACGGAGGATCCGTCGACGTCGTCGCCACCACCCCCGGCATCGTCCCCGGCCGCTACGGCTGGGTCGGCGGCACCGGCACCACCGCACACGTCGTCGCGGCCACCCGCACCATCGCGGTACTGCTCACCCAGCGCGCGATGGAGAACCCGAGGCCGACCGCCCTGATGCGCGACTTCTGGCGGTACGCGGCCGAGTCGTCCTAGGCGTGCCCGCGGCCCGCCGTTCCTCCGGGAGCCGTAGGGCTCAGGAGGCGACCAGGACGCCCGCCGACTCCTCCACCTCCAGCAGTGACGCGCTGCGCCGCTCCGCGTCGAACGCCTTCCGCCCGCCGCGCAGCCCGAACAGCCGCTTGGTGAGGGCGATGTAGAGGACGGCGAGGATGTTGAGGACCAGGGTGGTGATCTTCACCGGGCTGACGTGCTCGGTCAGCTCGTACACCTCCAGGGGGAGGAAGGCCGCGGTGGCGACGACCGTGAGGTACTCCGCCCAGCGCTTGGCGTACCACAGCCCGCCGGCCTCGACCAGCTCGACCAGCGCATACGCCAGCAGCAGGGAGGCGACCAGGACGAGCGTGGAGTGCCGGTAGCCGAAGGACTTCTGGAGGGTGCCGACCACGGGCGAGTGATCGAGGTCGTAGTGGAAGTGCCGGAAGACCGGCCGGAACACGTCCAGGTACTCGTCGAACAGCCGCCGCACCGCGTCCTGGCTGTTGCTGAACCGCCACACGGCCACCGCGACCAGCACGATGAACACACCGCGCACAGCCCGCTCGATCGCCAGGAAGCGCAGTACGAACAGGTCGCGCAGCACCTTGCCGCGCGGCACGAGCGGCGCCTCGGCGGCCGGTCCTGAGCCGTGCGGCTCACCGAGCACGAAGTCGCCGCAGCGCAGGCAGCGCCACACCTCCCCGAGCGCCGTCTCGGCGTGCAGCCGCACCCGCAGCCGGGGGTCGTCCGGCGCGTAGGTCACATGCCCGCGGCGCGCACAGGTGCGCCGGTCCCAGTCGATCGTCATAGCCCCCGTGCCTCCTACTGCGGGTGCCGTGCCGGTCGCTCCGGCACGACGGAGTGTGCGATGTCCTACGAGACGTGGGTGCGGGGTGCGCGGGTTGCACCGGAGCCGGGCCCGTTCCGCCGGCGCCGCATTCCCCTACCTCCGGCCCGCGGTGCACAGTACCCCGCACCCGGGGAGACGGCGGGACCGGGCGGCCGGGCCCACGGGGGAGGGGCCCGGCCGCCCGGGGACGGGGGAGGGGGAGTACGCGGGGGGCGCGGGGTCAGGCCGTGGCCAGTTCCTTCTCGTCGCCCTGCCCCGGCACCCCGGCCGAAGCGGTGTCCTCGTCCAGCAGGGTGGTCTCGTCGAAGGGCAGTTGCCCGGCGAGCACCTGCCGCACCCGCTCCTGGTCGATCTCCTTCGTCCAGGTGCCGACCAGGACGGTGGCCACCGCGTTGCCCGCGAAGTTGGTCAGGGCACGCGCCTCGCTCATGAAGCGGTCGATGCCGACGATCAGGCCGACGCCGTCGACCAGCGCGGGCTTGTGCGACTGCAGGCCGCCGGCCAGCGTGGCGAGGCCGGCACCGCTGACGCCCGCCGCGCCCTTGGAGGCGACGAGCAGGAAGAGCAGCAGCGGGATCTGCTCGCCGACGGACATCGGGGTGCCCAGCGCGTCGGCGATGTAGAGCGACGCCATGGTCATGTAGATCATGGTGCCGTCCAGGTTGAAGGAGTAGCCGGTCGGGACGGTGATGCCGACCACCGGCTTGCTGACACCCAGGTGCTCCATCTTCGCGATCAGCCGCGGCAGGGCGGACTCGGAGGAGGAGGTGGACAGGATCAGCAGGAACTCACGGCCCAGATACCTCAGCAGCGTCAGGACGTTGACGCCCGCGACCAGGCGCAGCAGCACCCCGAGCACGACGAAGACGAACAGGAAGCAGGTCACGTAGAAGCCGAACATCAGCACGGCGAGACTCTTGAGCGCGTCCAGGCCGGCCGAGCCGACGACGGCGGCGATCGCGCCGAAGGCACCGATCGGCGCGGCCCACATCACCATGGCGAGGACACGGAACACAAGGCGCTGGATGTGCTCGATGCCGCGCAGCACCGGCGCGCCCGCCGAGCCCATCACCTGCAGCGCGAAGCCCGCGAGGAGCGCGACGAGGAGGGTCTGCAGGACCTGGCCCCCGGTGAAGGCGGAGACGAAGGTCGTCGGGATGATCGAGAGCACGAAGTCGACGGGCGGCAGCGCGTCAGACGACACCTGGTCGTGCCCCACCTGTTTGATCGCGTTCGTCAGGTGGAGGCCCTCACCGGGGTGCAGGACGTTCCCGACGACCAGGCCGATGCTCAGCGCGACCAGGGACATCGCCAGGAAGTAGCCGAGCGCTATGCCGCCGACGGCACCGACCTTGGCGGCCTTGCGCACCGAGCCGATGCCCAGCACGATCGTGCAGAAGATGATCGGCGAGATCATCATTTTGATCAGGCTCACAAAGCCCTTGCCCAGGGGCTTGAGTTCGACCGCGACGTCGGGCGCGGTCAGGCCCACGGCGATGCCGCAGGCCACCGCGACGATGACCGCGATGTAGAGATAGTGGGTGCGGTCCCGCTTGGCTGCGGGCGCGGCAGGTGCCGTTCGGGATGTGCTGGCCACGGCTGCCCTCCTCGACGACGTCGTCGGATCGTCCGGCGTGCGGCTCACGTCCGGGGGATGCGGTGACTATCTCCCGCCCTGTGAGGGCGGTCACCCTTCCGTTCATTTAGTTCACGCTTATACGCCGAGGCAGACTGAACGCATGCGCGCACCCCGTCTCCCGAGACCCCGCAGTCTCGCCGGCCAGCTCTTCGCGATGCAGGCCGTGCTGATCGCGGTGCTCGTCACCGGGTACGCCCTCTTCTCGTATCTCAGCGACCGCCGTCAGGCCGAGGGCGCGGCCGTCCGCCAGACGATGGCGGTGGCCCGCTCGGTCGCGGACGCCCCGTCGGTCCGGGAGGCCATCCGCACCCCGGACCCGACGCGGACGCTCCAGCCGTACGCCACCGCGGTGCAGCGGCACACGGGCGTGGACTTCATCACGATCATGGATCCGCGGGGCATCCGCTGGACCCACCCCCATCCCGAACGGATCGGCGAGCACTTCCTCGGCCACACCGCCCAGGCGCTCAGGGGCGAGTCGTTCACCGAGACGTACACCGGCACGCTGGGGCCCTCCGTCCGCGCGGTCACGCCCATCCGGGACGGCGGCCGGATCGTCGGCCTCGTGAGCGCGGGCATCAAGGTCCGGACCGTCTCGGCCCGGCTCCAGGACCAGGTGACGGCCATGGCCGGCGTCGCGGGCGGCGCGCTGGGCCTGGGCGGCATCGGCACCTACGTGATCAACGCCAGGCTGCGCCGCTCCACGCACGGCATGAACGCGACGGAACTCAGCCGTATGCACGACTACCACCAGGCCGCGCTGCACGCCGTGCGCGAGGGCCTGCTCATGCTCGACGGCCACTACCGGGTGGCGCTGATCAACGACGGTGGCAGGGAACTGCTGGGCGTGACCGGCGAGGTGGTGGGCCGCTCGGTGGCGGACCTGGGACTGCCGGCACCGCTGACGGGCGCGCTGCTGGCCTCCGAGCCCCGGGTGGACGAGGTGCACCTCACGGCGACCCGCGTCCTGGTGGTCAACACCTCCCCCGTCTCCGGCGGCGAGCGCCAAGGCACCGTGGTCACTCTCCGGGACGTGACCGAACTACAGTCGGTGATGGGCGAGTTGGACTCGGAGCGCGGCTTCACCCAGGCGCTGCGCTCGCAGGCGCACGAGGCGGCGAACCGGCTGCACACCGTGGTCTCGCTGATCGAACTGGGCCGAGCGGAGGAGGCCGCCGGCTTCGCCACGGCCGAACTGGAGCTGGCGCAGGCCCTGACGGACCAGGTGGTCGCGGCGGTCAACGAGCCGGTGCTGGCGGCCCTGCTGCTCGGCAAGGCGGCGCAGGCGCACGAGCAGGGGGTGGAGCTGGTGGTGTCGCCGGAGAGCCGCATCGACGACGGTCTGCTGCCCGCCTCGCTCCCGGACCGGGACCTGGTGACGATCCTCGGCAACCTGATCGACAACGCGGTGGACGCGGCGCGGGGTCCGGTGGGCGCCCGGGTGACCGTGACGGCGTACACGGAAGGGGCGGACCTGGTCCTGCGGGTGTCCGACACGGGCGACGGAGTGGACCCGGCGCACGCGGAGGCGGTGTTCGAGCGCGGCTGGTCGACGAAGGCGGCAGCCGGCCCCGGCGGCCGCGGTCTGGGTCTCGCCCTGGTCCGGCAGACGGTGCACCGCCACCGTGGCACGCTGACGGTGTCGGAGGCGGCCGGGGGCGGGGCACGGTTCGAGGCACGGGTGCCGTTGCCCGCGGTGGAGTCGGCCTCGCCGGGGGCCGGGGCGGCCCTGTCCGGAGGTGACGTATGAACGGCCCCGTCCGCGTCCTCGTGGTGGAGGACGACCCGGTCGCCGCGGACGCGCACCTGATGTACGTCGGCCGTGTCCAGGGCTTCACGGCGGTCGGCAAGGCGCACACGGGTGCGGAGGCGCGGCGGATGCTGGACCGCTCCCCGGTCGACCTGCTCCTGCTGGACCTGCATCTGCCGGACGTGCACGGCCTGCAGCTGGCGCGGTCGCTGCGGGCGGCCGGATATCACGCGGACGTCATCGCGGTGACGTCGGCGCGGGATCTGGCGGTGGTCCGGGAGGGCGTCTCGCTGGGTGTGGTGCAGTACGTGCTCAAGCCGTTCACGTTCGCGACGTTGCGGGACCGGCTGGTGCGGTACGCGGAGTTCCGCACGGCGGCGGGCGAGGCGAGTGGCCAGGACGAGGTGGACCGGGCGCTCGCGGCGTTGCGGGCGCCGGGCCCCGCGGCGCTGCCCAAGGGCCTGAGCGCGCCCACGCTGGAGCGGGTGACCCGCGCGGTGCGGGACTCGGCGGAGGGGCTCACGGCAACCGGGGTCGCCGAGGCGGTGGGGATCTCCCGGATCACGGCCCGCCGCTATCTGGAACACCTGGTCGAGGCGGGACGGGCCGCGCGGAACCCGCTCTACGGGCAAGTGGGGCGGCCCGAGTTGGTGTACCGGTGGGTGCGGGGGCCGGACGGGGGCGCTTCGCCTTCGCGATGACCGGACGCGGTGGTGCACACGCATCGACCCGGCTGGACCACTGCTCTCAGGCCGCCGGACGGGCGCAGACGCCAAACGCCTGTGGAGCGCCGGCAAGACGGGCACACGTGCCCGCACAGCGCGGTGGAGCGGGAAGACCCGCAAGGGTCACACGAACCAGGCCGGAATCCCCGGATTTCAGGCCAGGGAGCACGTCAATCGCGCCACGGCCTTCCGGCGCCGCGTCGGCCCTGCGGTGTCGGCGCCGGCTGTCCGGACCTGCCGACGACGTACGGCACATGCGGGCATTTGATCCCATAGCCGGGCACACTCCCCGGACATGCCCGGTCGTCGATCCGGAGACTCGGCTGCCGCCGTCCTCCGGGACGGCCCGGAGGGCGGCCGGCACCGCTCCCACGACCACCGCGTCCCGGCCCAAACCGCACATTCCCACAATCCGTGAGTGTGGCCGAACAGAACGTAGTCACGGCCGTGACCCGCCCATAGCTTGTGCGCGTGCACCGACCGCAGGCCCAAAAGCCCACCCCCCCGTTCAACGCCCCGGCCGCCCGCAGACTGCGGACAGCGCTCGGCATGGGGCCCGACCAGGTCGCGTACGGCATGCGCTCCTCGTACGGGCTGCCCTACGTGACCCCCGACCTCGTGATGGCCTGGGAGCAGGCGATCGTCGCTCCCAGCGCACCGGAACTCACCGCGCTCGCAGGCGTGTTGTGGTGTTCCCCCGGCGAACTCAGCGGCAGGCCGCGCACCCTCCGGGAGCATCGCCTCGCACGCGGGCTCACACCGGAGGACGTCGCCCGCGCCGTGGGACTCGAACTGCTCACCTATGTCGGGATGGAGGAGACCGGCACATGGCGCGGCAACGACCGCCAGTCCACCACCCTTGCCGAGGTGCTCGGCCTGTCCCTGCCCGACTTCGTCACCGTGACCGGCCGGGACGTCAAGCTCGCCGAGTTGCTGCGCAGCGCGGTCACCACCCGCTGGCACGCGTACGTCCGCCCCGTCGGCAGGATGCTGCCGCTGGAGCGGTCGCTCCTCGAGGACGTCCTGGAGAAAATGCACACCGAGTACCAGGGACGGACGGTCACCACGCTCAGCTGGGGCACCGTGACCACCGGGCCCGGCTCCAGCGAGGCCGTCCGGGACTACCTCGACCGCATCATCGAGAACTTCTGGTCGACCCTCGAAAGGAACGCCTACTGACGAACGCCACCTGAGGTACGTCTCGTGAGGAACGCCCACTGAGCGACGCGTGCCACGAGGGACGCTCCGCCGGAGGCGGGAGCGGCGCCTTGGGGGGTGTTTCGAAAGTCCCGCACAGCACCCACGGCGCCCGGCACGCTCCCCCAGGCTCTTCGAGCAGAGCGCACCCCCACTCGCCGCACCGGCCGAAACCCCAGGTACGTCCAGTACGAGGGCTTTCGTCCGGCACGCCGAGAGCACGCACCGGACACCGCGGACACCGCACAGGACTTTCGAAACACCCCCTAGAAGACCGACTCGGCCTCGTCCATGCGGTCCTTCGGTACCGTCTTGAGCTCGCTCACCGCCTCCGCCAGCGGCACCATCAGCACCTCGGTGCCGCGCAGCGCGGTCATCCTGCCGAACTCCCCGCGGTGTGCCGCCTCGATCGCGTGCCAGCCGAAGCGGGTCGCGAGCACCCTGTCGTACGCCGTCGGCGTGCCGCCGCGCTGGACGTGGCCGAGGATGACCGGCCTGGCCTCCTTGCCGAGCCGCCTCTCCAGCTCGAACGCCAGCGCCGTACCGATGCCCCTGAAGCGCTCATGGCCGTACTGGTCGATCTCGCCCTTGCCGTAGTCCATGGTGCCCTCGGCGGGGTGCGCGCCCTCGGCGACGCAGACGACCGCGAACTTCTTGCCGCGGGCGAAGCGCTCCTCGACCATCTTGACCAGGTCGGCCGGGTCGAAGGGGCGCTCCGGCAGGCAGATGCCGTGGGCGCCGGCCGCCATTCCGGACTCCAGCGCGATCCAGCCCGCGTGCCGGCCCATGACCTCGACCACCATGACCCGCTGGTGCGACTCGGCGGTCGTCTTCAGGCGGTCCATCGCCTCGGTGGCGACCATGACGGCGGTGTCGAAGCCGAAGGTGCGGTCGGTGGAGGAAATGTCGTTGTCGATCGTCTTCGGGACGCCGACGACGGGCAGGCCCGCGTCCGACAGCATCCGCGCCGCGGTCAGCGTGCCCTCGCCGCCGATCGGGATCAGCGCGTCGATGCCGAAGGAGCGGATGATGTCGGCTCCGCTCTCGCACGCCTCGCGCAGGCGGTCGCGCTCCAGGCGGGAGGAGCCGAGGATGGTGCCGCCGCGAGCCAGGATGCCGCTGACGGCGTCCAGGTCGAGGGTGCGGTAGTGGCCGTCGAGCAGACCGCGGTAGCCGTCCTCGAAGCCGATCACCTCGTCGCCGTACTGCACGACCGCCCGGTGCACGACCGACCGGATCACTGCGTTCAGGCCCGGGCAGTCGCCGCCTGCGGTGAGTACTCCGATGCGCATCGTGCCGTGTCTCCTGCCCGCTGTTGATACCGGTGAGCCAGTCCGATTGTTTCACGGCTCACAGCCCGGTGCCGCTTGCACACCATCCGCCCCGATCCGTCCCCGCAGAGCGCGTCCTGGCGGGCGCCCTATCCAGCCCGAGAGGTATTGTCAAGAGGGTTCTGGCTCACCCTCGCGGATGATCTCCTCGGGTGTCAGATCTCTCCATCGCACCCGGAGTCGGTCTGCGGCGCCCGAGTCTCACCCTCAGGCCGTGAACAGGGCATACGCACCTCAGGGGCTGCCCGTTTTCCCGTCGGCGGCCCTCCACCGAGAGACGAACGGAGAGCACCGCGTGACGCGCAGCGTGTACGTGACCGGGATCGACCGGGGCGACGGCCGTCAGGTCGTCGAGCTGGGAGTGATGGAGCTGTTGACCCGCCAGGTCGACCGGGTGGGCGTCTTCCGCCCCCTCGTCCATGACGGAACCGACCGTATCTTCGACCTGCTCCGTGCCCGCTACCGGCTCTCCCAGGATCCCGCGACCGTGCACGGCCTGACCTACGACCAGGCGTCCACGCTCCTCTCCGAGCACGGGACGGACGAACTGGTGTCGGCCCTCGTCGACCGCTTCCACGCCGTGACCCGGGACTACGACGTCGTCCTGGTCATGGGCACCGACTTCGCCGACACCCAGGTCCCGGACGAGCTGTCCCTCAACGCCCGGCTCGCCAACGAGTTCGGGGCGTCCGTCATCCCTGTCGTCGGCGGGAGGAAACAGAGCTCCGAGGCCGTGCGCGCCGAGACCCGCAACGCCTACCGCGCCTACGACGGGCTCGGCTGCGACGTGCTCGCCATGGTCGTCAACCGGGTCGCCGCCCAGGACCGGGACGCGATCGCCGAGCGGCTCGACTTCCGGCTCCCGGTGCCCTGTTACGTGCTGCCCGACGACCCCGCCCTCTCGGCGCCCACGGTCGCCCAGATCACGCAGGCCCTCGGCGCCAAGGTCGTCCTCGGTGACGACGCGGGGATGGCGCGCGACGCCCTCGACTTCGTCTTCGGCGGCGCCATGCTGCCCACCCTCCTGCACGCGCTGACCCCGGGCTGCCTGGTGGTGACGCCGGGTGACCGCGCCGATCTCGTCATCGGCTCGCTCGCCGCGCACAGCGCCGGCACCCCGCCGATCGCCGGCGTCCTGCTGACCCTGGACGAGGTGCCCGGCGACGGGATCCTCACCCTCGCCGCCCGCCTCGCCCCCGGCACCCCGGTGATCTCGGTGCCCGCCAACAGCTTCCCCACCGCCGAACAGCTCTTCTCCCTGGAGGGCAGGATGACCGCGGGCACGCCGCGCAAGGCGGAGCGGGCGCTCGGGCTCTTCGAGCGGTACGTCGACACGACCGATCTGCTCAAGCGGGTGTCCGCGCCGAGCAGTGACCGGGTCACGCCGATGATGTTCGAGCACCAGCTGCTCGAACAGGCCCGCGCCGACAAGCGCCGGGTCGTGCTCCCCGAGGGCACCGAGGAGCGCGTGCTGCACGCCGCCGAGGTGCTGCTGCGCCGCGGGGTCTGCGACCTGACCCTCCTCGGGCCCGTCGAGCAGATACGCAAGAAGGCCGCCGACCTCGGCATCGACCTCGGCGGCTCGCAGTTGATCGATCCGGCCACCTCCGAACTGCGCGACGCCTTCGCCGAGAAGTACGCCCGGCTGCGCGCCCACAAGGGCGTCACGGCCGAGCTGGCGTACGACGTGGTCGGTGACGCCACCTACTTCGGCACCCTCATGGTCGAGGAGGGTTTCGCCGACGGCATGGTGTCCGGAGCCGTGCACTCGACGGCCGCCACCATCCGGCCCGCCTTCGAGATCATAGGAACGAAGGGGGCCGCGCGACGGAGGTCCCCCCAGGCGTCCAGCTCTGGGGGAGCGTCGGACGGGGCGGTGGCGGGTGACGGGAGGGCCAGGCCGGACGCGAAGATCGTCAGCTCGGTCTTCTTCATGTGCCTCGCCGACAAGGTGCTCGTCTACGGCGACTGCGCGGTCAACCCCGACCCCGACGCCGAGCAGCTGGCCGACATCGCCATCCAGTCGGCCGCCACCGCCCGGCAGTTCGGCGTGGAACCGCGGATCGCCATGCTGTCGTACTCCACCGGCACCTCCGGCACGGGCGCCGACGTCGACAAGGTGCGCGAGGCCACCGAGCTGGTACGGCTGCGCCGCGGCGATCTCATGATCGAGGGACCGATCCAGTACGACGCCGCCGTCGAACCCACCGTCGCTGCGACCAAGCTGCCGGACTCGGACGTGGCCGGGCAGGCGACCGTACTGATCTTCCCGGACCTCAACACCGGCAACAACACCTACAAGGCCGTGCAGCGCTCGGCCGGGGCGATCGCCGTCGGCCCGGTCCTGCAGGGCCTGCGCAAGCCCGTCAACGACCTGTCCCGGGGCGCCCTCGTCCAGGACATCGTCAACACCGTCGCCATCACGGCGATCCAGGCCCAGACCTCCCACGAGAAGGCAGCCGCCCAGTGAGCCCCTCCCGCGTCCTCGTCCTCAACTCCGGCTCGTCGTCGGTGAAGTACCAGCTGCTGGACATGCGCGACAGCAGCCGGCTGGCCGTGGGCATCGTCGAACGCATCGGCGAGCAGACCTCACGTCTGCGGCACACGGTGCTCGCCACGGGCGCGGCCCGCGAGCTGAGCGGGCCGGTCGCCGACCACGACGCCGCCCTCAAGGCCGTCGCGGAGGAGCTGGCCAAGGACGGGCTGGGCCTGGACTCGCCGGAGCTGGCCGCGATCGGCCACCGTGTGGTGCACGGCGGCAAGCACTTCACCCGGCCCACCGTCATCGACGAGAGGGTGCTCGCCGAGATCGAGCGGCTGATCCCGGTCGCGCCGCTGCACAACCCGGCCAACCTCACCGGGATCCGCACGGCCATGGCGCTGCGCCCGGACCTGCCGCAGGTCGCCGTCTTCGACACCGCGTTCCACACGACCATGCCGGAGTCCGCCGCCCGGTACGCCATCGACGTGCGGACCGCGGACCGGCACCGGGTCCGGCGTTACGGGTTCCACGGGACCTCCCACGCGTATGTGTCCCGGGCCACCGCGAAGCTGCTGGGCAGAGCGCCCGACGAGGTCAACCTGATCGTGCTGCACCTCGGCAACGGCGCCTCCGCTTCGGCGGTACGGGGCGGCCGGTGCGTGGACACCTCCATGGGACTCACCCCGCTGGAGGGACTCGTGATGGGGACGCGCTCGGGCGACCTGGACCCCGCGGTCATCTTCCACCTGGTGCGCGTGGGCGGGATGACCGTCGACGAGATCGACGCGCTGCTCAACACGAGAAGCGGCCTGATCGGCCTGTGCGGCGACAACGACATGCGGGAGATCTGCCGCCGGATCGACGAGGGCGACCGGCAGGCGCGGCTCGCCTTCGACATCTACATCCACCGGCTGAAGAAGTACATCGGCGCCTACTACGCGGTACTCGGCCGGGTGGACGCGATCGCCTTCACGGCCGGTGTGGGCGAGAACGCGGCGCCTGTGCGGGCGGCCGCCGTCGCGGGCCTGGAGGAGCTGGGTCTCGTGGTCGACGGCGGCCTGAACGCGGTCCACAGCACCGAGGCGCGGCTGATCTCGCCGCCGGACGCGCGGGTGGCGATCGCCGTGGTGCCGACCGACGAGGAGATGGAGATCGCCACGCAGACCTACGCCCTGGTGGGAGGGGGCGACGCCTGAGCGCGGGCCCGCCCCTCCGTGTCTTCCGCCCGCCGGAATATTCCGCAGCGAAACAAACCGATAGGATCGCCCCATGCGCCGTTCGAAAATCGTCTGCACTCTCGGCCCCGCGGTCGACTCCCATGACATGCTCGTCGCGCTGATCGAGGCAGGCATGAACGTGGCCCGCTTCAACTTCAGCCACGGCACGCACGCAGAGCACCAGGGGCGGTACGACCGTGTCCGGGCGGCGGCCGCCGAGGCCGGCAGGGCCGTCGGCGTCCTCGCCGACCTCCAGGGTCCCAAGATCCGTCTGGAGACCTTCGCGGAGGGCCCGGTCGAGTTGGTACGCGGTGACGAGTTCACCATCACCGTCGAGGACGTGCCGGGCGACAAGTCGATCTGCGGCACGACGTACAAGGGCCTGCCGGGCGATGTCTCCAAGGGCGACCAGATCCTCATCAACGACGGCAACGTCGAGCTGAAGGTCGTGGACGTCGAGGGTCCCCGGGTCAGGACGATCGTCATCGAGGGCGGCGTCGTCTCCGACCACAAGGGCATCAACCTGCCCGGCGCCGCGGTGAACGTGCCGGCGCTGTCCGAGAAGGACGTGGAGGACCTGCGCTTCGCGCTGCGCATGGGCTGCGACATGGTCGCGCTGTCCTTCGTGCGGGACGCCAACGACGTCAAGGACGTCCATCACGTCATGGACGAGGAGGGCCGCCGCGTCCCGGTCATCGCCAAGGTGGAGAAGCCACAGGCGGTGGAGAACATGGAGGACGTCGTGATGGCGTTCGACGGCGTCATGGTCGCCCGGGGCGACCTGGCCGTCGAGTACCCGCTCGAGAAGGTCCCGATGGTGCAGAAGCGGCTGATCGAGCTGTGCCGCCGCAACGCCAAGCCGGTGATCGTGGCGACCCAGATGATGGAGTCGATGATCACCAACTCCCGTCCGACGCGCGCCGAGGCGTCCGATGTGGCCAACGCGATCCTCGACGGCGCCGACGCGGTCATGCTGTCGGCCGAGTCCAGCGTGGGCGCGTTCCCGATCGAGACGGTCAAGACGATGTCGAAGATCGTGGTCGCGGCCGAGGAGGAGCTGCTCTCCAAGGGCCTGCAGCCGCTCGTGCCGGGCAAGAAGCCGCGGACGCAGGGCGGTTCGGTGGCCCGTGCCGCCTGTGAGATCGCGGACTTCCTGGGCGGCAAGGGCCTGGTGGCCTTCACCCAGTCCGGCGACACCGCCCGCCGGCTGTGCCGCTACCGGGCGTGTCAGCCCGTCCTGGCGTTCACCACGGACGAGTCCACCCGCAACCAGCTCACGCTGAGCTGGGGCGTGGAGCCGTACATCGTGCCGTTCGTCGGGGGCACCGACGAGATGGTCGAACTGGTCGACCAGGAGCTGGTCAGGCTCAAGCGGTTCAACGACGGCGACATCGTGATCATCACCGCGGGCTCGCCGCCCGGCGTTCCCGGCACCACCAACATGGTCCGCGTCCACCACCTGGGCGAGGGCGAGCGCAACTGACGCGGCACGACGACGAGGGGCGCCCCCTGCGTGCAGGGGGCGCCCCTCGTGTGTGCGGCTCCCGGAGAGGTCTTGCGGGTGTTCAGCTGCTCCCGCCGGTGGTGAACACGTGCATGCCCGGCACATGCAGGGTTCCGCCGAACTGGCCGGCCTGGGTGACGTTCACCTTCGTGAAGTAGATCAGGGGGATGTTCAGTGGCGGCGGATTGTCCGGACTGAACGTCACCGGGATCAGACCGAACAGGTTGCCGGAGATGCTCTCCGTGTACATCACGGTGTCGCCGTCGCGAATGGTGGACGTCGAGCCCTTGGCGGCCTGGACGTGGTACGTCTCGCCCTTCTGGCCGTCGACGAGCTGGTGCAGGTCCCCGATGTCGGTGCCGTCGGACACCACGTACTTCAGGACCTTCTTGACGGTGCCGTTGGCAGTACGCACCTTGACGATGCCCTGGTAGTCGGCGCCCTTGAGCAGCAGCGAGCTGGCCTGCAGATGCCAGGGGGCGTCGGGCAGCGCCACGGTGTTCTCGACGCCGCCCTGATCGGTGTTGGCCGTGGGGCAGTTGGCCGTGGACGTGGTGGAACCCGGCGACGGGCTCGCGGACACGGCCGCCTTGACGGTGTCGCTCGCCGCGGTGGTGGCGTCGGTCACGGTCTTCGTCGCGGTGTCCGTCGCGTCCTTCACGGTGCTCTTGACCGTGTCGGTGACCTTCTTGGTCGTGTCCGTGACGGTGGAGGAGATGTCCGTCGTGTCCTTGGTCGCGGACGCCGAGGGAGACGGCGACGGCGTGGCCGACGCGCTGGGCGACGAGCTGCCGCCGGGCGTGAAGACGTCCTTGATCGCGTTGCCGAGGTCGGTCAGCAGATTGCCGCCGCTCGCGGAGGCCGACGGGCTCGGCGTGGAGGTACCGCCGCTCGACGACGTTCCCGAGGAACCCGTGGAGGACGAGGACGAGGACGAGGACGCGGACGCGGACGGCGCGGGCACGGCCTTGTCGCCGGAACCTGAATCCGACGAAGAGGTCTTGGCCTGGGCCGTGTCCGTCGAGGGCGACGGTGTCGCCGTACCGGTGGACTTGGACGTGCTCGCCGAGGCGGACGGCGTGGGCGTGGCCGTGGAACCGTCGAGCGCCTCGACGCACTTCTGGTACTCGTCCGCCGTCAGGCTCTTCGACGACGTGGTGTCGTCGGCCCGGGCGAGCGTGGGTGTGAACCCCATGCCCATGAGGACCGCCGTCGGCATCGCCGCCAGCGCGATCGCCTTGCCGGCCGGCACATGGAACCTGGTGAACAGCGGCTTCCTGGGAGCCGCGTGGCGTGGCCCGGTTCTCTCCCGGGACGCGTCCGCGTCAGCCCCGTGGGCCACCTCGTCAGCCGGCACTGTGCCTCCCGTTCGCCCCGTTGGCCGGGCTCGTTCCTGACAGATCGTTCGGCGCGTCCACCGCGTCCCCGGGTTCCGTCGATACGCCCTCGGGGGCGTCGTCCTGCCCTGCGGCCGCCTGCTTCGCCGACGCCGCCTCGGGGTCGCCCGGCGCCCAGGCGACCGCCATCGCGCCGCCGATCAGGGCGAGCAGGAAGCCGATCACGAAGCCGCCGAAGTTGGAGACCGGAAGGGACACCAGCCCCAGGAGGATCGAGGCGACTCCCGCGAAGGTCCGTACGTGCCGCTGGAACCAGAGGCTGATGCCCAGCACGACCAGCAGCACGCCGATGATGAGAGACCCCGCCCCCGCGGTGGTGGCCATGGCCAGCGTGAGATGCCCGAGTTGCAGGTGCGCATACGGGAAGTACATGATCGGGAAGCCGCTCAGCAGAACGAAGAGACCGGCCCAGAAGGGGCGGGTGCCCCTCCAGTCACGGAAGTTCCGCCGGAAGACTGTCAGGTAGTGCTCGTTCTGTCCGGGCGACTCGGCGCTCATGGAAAACAGCTCCCTGGAACGGTGTTGCTGTGGGGACGTACTGGTGGTGCGTGCGGAGAAGGGGTGGGGCGGACGAGCCGGCCGCAGGGCTGCTCGCCCGCCCCGGGAGTGCCTAGTAGCACTCCTTGACACCGGTGGACAGCGACATGTGGAGACCGCTGAGCTTGAAGGTGCCGGCGGTGGTCGCCCACGCCGTCTGCTTCACGTCGGTCAGGGTCGCCGAGTCGGCCTGCTGGGCGAACCCGTAGGGGTTGGCCTGCTCGCCGCCGCCCTTCATGCCGGGACCCTTGCTGGCGTCCTTGGCGGCCACGCCGATGTCGATGTTCTTGAACGTGGCGTCGGCCCCGAGGTCGGCGACGTCGATGTAGAGGTTGTCGGCCTCCACCGGCGTGTCGCCCGTGCCCGCCGTCAGCTTCAGGCTGACGGAGCCGAGCAGCGGGATGTTCGGGGTGACAACGGACTGGCACATGCCCTTGATGGTCGCGGACTTGAAGGCCGACACCGCGACAGGGTGGACCGTCTTCTGACCGTCGAGGGTGTACCCAGCGTCGAGGGCCCCGTACTGCGAGAAGCCCGTGCCGTCGAGCCGGTCGGCCGTCACCTTGAACGACTGCCCCGACACGCTGAACGAGGCGGCGAGCGCGCCCTGCGCGAGGGCGACACCTATCGCTGCCGTCGCGGCGACGCTGGGCACCATGACCACAGCGAACCGCTTCCATCTGGTCCCGCCACGCACCTGGGACTCCATATTTCCTCCTTCTCGGACGTACATCGCCTGGCCCCGGCTCGCTACCGGTCGGCGGCTCGGCCGGGCAGGGATGGGAGAAGTGCTACGTCCTCGGGAAGGAGAGCGCCCGCGCTCGGAGGCGCGAACCGCGCCCCAATCACCGGCGATCACCCCCGAGCGACAACCACTGGTCGCGCCTGACACGCATCACGCACAACCTGCCGGACAGGCTCCGCCGCAGCGGAGACCCCCCTGTCCAGGACCCGGCGCCACTGCCGCCGGCTCCTGCTCGGTGGGGACCCACGAACATCCGTTGCCCCGGCTGGCTGTCGGGTACGGCGTTGGACCGAGCGTGGCCGATCGTGGTGCATTCTCGCCGCCCCCGCAAGGGGGTTCGTTACTCGCTAGTAACGGCCGGATGACCGATGGGCGCCCCATCGGTCTCGCCCGGCAACTCTTCGTGGCGCAAAAGGAGATGGCAAAACGGTTGAAGCCCGGACAGAACCCGCCGGGTGGAAGCCCTCGACTTACTCCAAGTAACAGCGGCCGCGATTACCAAGATTTGGTAAAGCGCGGCCGCTGTGAGCCCTTGCGGGCGAATCTTTCACGCGGGCATCACAAGCCCGGGCGTTTAGCGACTGGTCAGAACAGGGCCCGCGCGAGCGCCCGGCGCGCCGCGGTCACCCGCGGATCGTCGGCGCCCACGACCTCGAAGAGTTCCAGCAGCCGCAGCCGTGCGGCGTCCCGGTCCTCCCCGGCCGTGCGCTGCACGGTCTCGATGAGCCGCCCGAACGCGTCCTCCACGTGCCCGCCCACCAGATCCAGGTCCGCCGCGGCGATCTGCGCCTGTACGTCACCGGGCCTGTCAGCGGCGTCCTTGCGCACCCGCTGCGGGTCCACGCCGCGCGCCCGCTGCAGCAACTCGGCCTGGGCGAGGCCCAGCTTGGCCTCCGTGTTGCCCGGGTCGTCGCTCAGCACGTTCTTGTACGCCTGGACGGCACCGCCCAAGTCGCCCGCGTCCAGGGCCTGCACGGCGGCCTCGAGGGCCGCGTCGTGGGGCCCCGCCGGGACCCGCGGGGCCGCCGGTGCGGCGCCCGGCTCGGCGTCGGGGTCGACCGCCACACCGGTCAGCCCGAAGCGCTGCTCGGCGACCTCGACGAGCTGGTCGAGGGTCCCGCGGATCTGCTGCTCGGGGGCGGCGCCCTGGAAGAGGGGCAGCGCCTGCCCGGCGACGACGGCGAAGACCGCCGGGATCCCCTGGACCCCGAACTGCTGCATCAGCATCTGGTTGGCGTCGACGTCGATCTTGGCGAGCACGAACCGGCCGTTGTACTCACGGGCCAGCCGCTCCAGGACGGGGCTCAGCTGCCTGCAGGGCTGGCACCACTCGGCCCAGAAGTCGATGACGACCGGCACCTCTGTGGACCGCTGGAGGACATCGCGCTCGAATCCCGCCTCGTCGACGTCGATGACGAGGTCGGCCGGGGAGACCGCCCCTCCCCCGCCCCGCCGGGCCGCGTCGGCGCGCGCCTGCTCCGCCTTCGCCTTCGCCTCCTGGGCTGCCTTCACCGCGGCGAGGTCGACGACTCCGCTCATGGACATGTTCCGTGGCTGCATGAGTACATCCTCCCCCCTTCCGTACGCCACTGTGAAAAGCGCTGTGAAAGCCGCGCCCCCGGGTCGCCTTCCACGCCGGGTCCCCACCCTGCGCCCGTGGTCGTCGCCGGCGCACGCGCCGTCCCGGGCGGCGCCCACACTTTCGCTACGAGTCGTAGCGTAATGCCCCGCGGGGGTCGCCGCGACCCGTACCCCGGTGATCTCCCTCACGACTTCACACGACGCACGGATACGGCCACCGGCGCGGCCGGTTATGGTCACTGACATGCATGGCAGTACTCCCGCCCCCCGCACGGGGCGCCCGCGCAGCGCCGCCGCGGACGCAGCGATCCTGGCGGCGACGCGGGAGGCGCTGGTCGAGCTGGGCTGGTCGAAGCTCACCCTGCAGGACGTGGCGACGCGGGCGCGCGTCGCCAAGACGACGCTCTACCGCCGCTGGGCGGGCAAGAGCGAACTCGTGGTGGACGCGGTGGCGGCCCTCTTCGACGAACTGGAACTGCCCGACCGGGGCAGCCTGGCCGCGGACATCGAGGGCGTGGTGCTGCAGTTCGCGGCCATCCTCGACCGCCCGGAGGCCAGGAGCGGGCTGATGGCGGTCGTGGCGGAGTCGACCCGGGACGAGGCGCTGCGCGAACGCATCCGCGCCTCGATCGTCGACCGGCAAAAGCGTCTGGTCCTGGAGGGCCGGGCACGCGCGACGACGCGCGGCGAACTGCCCGCCGAGACCGGCCCGGAGGACGCGGACCGCACCGTCGGCCTGATCTTCGACATGGTGGCGGGCGCGGTGGTCCACCGCACGCTGGTGAGCGCCGAACCCGTCGACGAGGACTGGGCCCGGCGGTTCACCGCGGTGCTGCTGGGCGGGCTGGCGTCGGCCGGCGCCTGACGGCACCGGTGCCGGACCCCCGCTTGAGTGACATGTCACCGTCACGATGACAGGCATCTACTCGCATAGATCCGTACGGATCCGCGTGATGTGTCCGTCGCAGGTTCATCCTGGCACCACCCCGCCGGCAGTGCGTCCCGGACCACTCGCTTCCGGGAGGATCGACCCACGTGAGACCCCGCCGCACCCGACGGCACCGCGCCGTCACCGCCGTCGCCGCATCCCTGCTGGCCCTGTGCGCCGGCCAGGCCCTCGGCGAACGGCGCCCGCGGCAACGGCTGGACGACCGCGGGGCCCTACTTCGTGCAGCAGTTCCGAGGCGCACCGGAGCGCGCACGGCACCACCACGGAACGGGCCGGCCGGACGGGGTTCCCGCCGGCCCCTTCGTCCCCGCGGCGGCCTCCGGCGACCGCCCGCGCCCCCCGCCGCGACCGCCCGCCGTCCGGCCGTCAGAACTGCGCGGGCTCGATGTAGCCGCCCCACTCGTCCCGCAGCGCCCCGCAGATCTCCCCGAGCGTCGCCTCGGCCCTGACGGCCTCCAGCATCGGCCCGATCATGTTCGATCCGTCGCGCGCGGCGACGAGCATCGCGTCCAGCGCCGAACGCACGGCCGCGTCGTCGCGGGCCGCCTTCCGCTCGCCCAGCACCCGCACCTGTTCCCGCTCCACCTCGTGGCTGACCCGCAGGATCTCCAGGTCCCCGGTGACCGACCCGGTGTGGACGTTCACGCCCACCACCTTCTTGTCGCCCTTCTCCAGCGCCTGCTGGTAGCGGAACGCGGACTCGGCGATCTCGCCCGTGAACCAGCCGTCCTCGATGCCCCGCAGGATCCCGGAGGTGATCGGCCCGATCGGGTGCCGACCGTCGGGATGCGCCCGCAGGCCGCGCTCCTTGATCTGGTCGAAGATCTTCTCCGCGTCCGCCTCGATCCGGTCCGTGAGCTGCTCCACGTACCACGAACCGCCCAGCGGGTCCGCGACGTTGGCGACCCCGGTCTCCTCCATGAGCACCTGCTGGGTCCGCAGCGCGATCTCCGCCGCCTGCTCGCTGGGCAGTGCCAGCGTCTCGTCCAGCGCGTTGGTGTGCAGGGAGTTCGTCCCGCCCAGCACCGCCGCCAGCGCCTCCACCGCCGTGCGCACCACGTTGTTGTAGGGCTGCTGCGCGGTCAGTGAGACACCGGCCGTCTGTGTGTGGAAGCGCAGCCACTGGGCCTTCTCGCTCCTGGCCCCGTACACGTCGCGCATCCAGCGCGCCCAGATGCGGCGCGCCGCCCGGAACTTGGCGATCTCCTCGAAGAAATCGACGTGCGCGTCGAAGAAGAAGGACAGGCCGGGGGCGAAGACGTCCACGTCGAGGCCGCGGCTGAGCCCCAGCTCCACGTACCCGAACCCGTCCGCCAGGGTGTACGCCAGCTCCTGGGCGGCCGTCGCGCCCGCCTCCCGGATGTGGTAGCCGGAGACGGACAGCGGCTTGTAGGCGGGGATGCGGGCCGCGCAGTGCTCCATCAGGTCGCCTATCAGCCGCAGGTGCGGCTCGGGCTGGAAGAGCCACTCCTTCTGGGCGATGTACTCCTTGAAGATGTCGGTCTGCAGCGTGCCGTTCAGCACGGCCGGATCGACGCCCTGCCGCTCGGCGGCGACCAGGTACATGCAGAAGACGGGGACGGCCGGACCGCTGATCGTCATGGAGGTCGTGACGTCACCCAGCGGGATGTCCTTGAACAGCACCTCCATGTCCGCCGCCGAGTCGATCGCGACACCGCAGTGCCCGACCTCGCCGAGGGAGCGCGGGTCGTCGGAGTCGCGGCCCATGAGGGTCGGCATGTCGAAGGCGACGCTCAGACCACCGCCTCCGGCCTCCAGGATCATCTTGTAGCGCTCGTTCGTCTGCTCGGCGTTGCCGAAGCCGGCGAACTGGCGGATCGTCCATGTCCGCCCTCGGTAGCCGGTCGGATACAGACCGCGGGTGAACGGGTACTCACCCGGCCAGCCGATCCGTTCGAAGCCCTCGTAGGCATCCCCGGGCCGCGGTCCGTACACCGGCTCCACGGGGTCGCCCGAGAGCGTGGTGAAGTCTGCCTCGCGCTTGCGGGAGGCGTCATATCGGGCCTGCCAGCGTCGGCGGCCCTCCTCGATGGCTTCAGCGTCCATACCCTCGAATTTACTAGGACGTCCAAGTAAATGTCGACGGCAGACCGCCGTACGCGTCACCGTACGGCGGTCCGGGCCGGCCTCAGGCCTCGGCGACCGCGGGCGAACCGTCCGCGATCCTGGCCTCCAGCTCGTGGCTGACCTTGCGCTCCACGAAGAAGGCCGCCGTGGGAATCGTCCCCGCCAGCAGCACCCACAGCTGCTTGCCGACCGGCCACTTCGCCTTGGAGCCGAGGTCGAAGGCGAAGACCAGGTAGACGACGTAGAGCCAGCCGTGCGCGATACCGACGACGCGGGTGAAGTCCGCGGCGCCGTTCACGTCCAGCACGTACTTGGCGATCACACCGAGGGTCAGCAGGACCAGCAGCACACCGGTGACGTAGGCCATCACGCGGTAGCGGGTCAGCACGCTCTTTTTCATGGCTACGAGCGTAACCGCCGTTTTGGGGGGATCTTCGGGCACCCCGGCGCGGCGCGTGCCGCGCCTACTCCGGCTCGAAGTCACCCGCGGCGACACGCAGCGGGCGCAGCATCGCGAAGATCTCGGCGCACTCCTCCGCGTCGTACACGCCGAGCCCGAAGTCCATCGCCATCAGGTCCCGGGTGGCCGCGTCGCAGACCTCGCGGCCCTTGTCGGTGATGGAGGCGAGGGTGCCGCGGCCGTCGTTGGGGTTGGGCCGCTTGGCGACGAGGCCCGACCGCACGAGCCGGTCGACCGTGTTCGTGACGGACGTGGGGTGCACCATGAGCCGCTCACCGATCTTGGACATCGGCAGCTCGCCCGCCTTGGAGAAGGTGAGCAGCACCAGCGCCTCGTACCGCGCGAAGGTCAGCCCGTACGGTTTCACGACCGCGTCCAGCTCGGCGAGCAGGATCTGCTGGGCCCGCATGATCGAGGTGATCGCGGCCATGGACGGCACGCTTCCCCACCGCTGCTTCCAGTGCTCGTCGGCGCGGGCGATGGGGTCGAAGGACAGGCTGAGGGGCTTCGGCACGGAATCGACCTTACCGGCCGGTCACATGGTGGTCAGCCCTGTCTCGCGTTTCGGTCGGCCCGTCCCGCGCTCCGGTCCTCCCCCGCCACCGTGCGCCGCGCCTCCGCGGCCGGGGACCACGGCACCACGTGCGCGCCGCGCGCGGCGCCGCAGCCGGGGCGAAGCCGCGGTTCCTAGGGGCGCGACGCCCGCCGCAGCGCGTGCCGGACCGCCCGCCCGGCCACCGGGCCCAGGTCGTCCAGCGCCGCCACCAGGGACGCGAGCTGGTCCAGGGCGCCCAGCGCCGAGCGCGCCCCCCGCGCGTCGACCCCCTCGTAGAGCTCGATCCCGACGAAGGACGCCGACACCGCGCGTGCGAGCCCTCCCGCGTCGGCGAACCCGGCCAGCGGCGTCGGCGCCAGCACCCGCACCAGCACCTGCTCGATCTCAGCGATCCACAGGTCGAGACCCGCTGCCGTCGCCGACGCCAGACGGGGATGGGTCTGGGCGCCGGCCAGCAGCTGCCCGAGGACCGCCACCTGCCCCGCCGCCTTCTCCTCCTCGTGCATCTGCCGCCCGAACGCGAGGAGTTCGGCGAGCGAGCCGATCCGGTCGAGCCGGTCCCGGTAGCGCTCCACCCGCTGCTCCGTCCCGTACCGGCACGCCGCCGCCAGCAGTTCGTCCACCGAGCCGAAGTGGTAGAAGACCAGCGCCTGGTTGACCCCGGCGGCCGCCGCGATCGTACGGGCCGAGGCTCCGGCGATCCCCTGCTCGGTGAGCGTACGCAACGCCCCCTCCAGCAGCTTCACCTTGGTCGCCCCGCTCACGCCCTGGCCTCCTCCCGCACCGGCCGCAGCCCGGGACGCACCCCGCACGCGCCGACGTCGGCGTACGACGCGGTGAAGGATCCCTCGTAGCCGAACAGCGGCCCGGCGTACCGGTTCACCACCCGCACCCGGATCCGGAAGCGCCCCGTGGACTCGTCGAACGACTCCCTCACCTCCGCCTCCCCGCCGATCAGGCCGGGCACCCGCACGTCCACCGGCCCCTCCCGGAAGCGGTGTTCGCCGGAACGGATCAGCAGCGCCCCGTCCCGCTCCGCCCGAAAGTGCAGGTCGCTCGCGAGGTGCTGATGTGTGCCCAGGTAGTCCAGGACCCGGTCGCCCTTCGGGCTCAGCACCATCTGGGCGTCGAAGCGGCGTGCGCGGCCGGGCAGATGGAAGGTGCGCACGAAGGTCACGGTCTCCCGGCCGCAGGTGTCGGTGTACGGCACGTTCTCGATGGTGAAGGGAACGTCGCGTCCCTCCTCGGGGACGAGGATGTGGCGGGTGCCGCCGAGCGCCAGGAACGGTTTCACCCAGCGTCCGCCGTGCCAGATGCGGTCCATCACCCCGCGCCCGGTGCATGCCTCGCCGCTCGCCAGGCCCACGGAGAACCGTCGCCGTAGCTGCGGGTGCAGCCGCTCGAAGTCGGCGCCCATCGCCCGCCGGAAGATCGAGGTCATGACTGCCCCTCCAGGGTGGCGAGGAGTCGCGGCGCACACACGCGTGTGGGCGGGGTGCGCAGACAGCGCCGCGCGGCCGGGGTGTGCGGCGAGGGCGCGGCGAACAGGGCCAGCGAGACGGCGACGGTCAGCAGCAGCGGGCACAGGTAGGCGAGGGCCGGCGTCAGGGGGCCGAACACCCGGACGGCGGAGTCCACCATGCCGAGGCCCGTGCAGCCGACGGCGAGGACGAGCGCCCGCACCGCCAGCTCGGCCAGCCAGTTCCGCCGTGCCCGCTCGGGTGTGATCCCCCGCTCCAGCCACAGCCGCAGCCGGTCGAAGGACCAGGCGGTCGCCCAGCCCATCAGCGGGCGGAAGAAGAACCGGTCCGCGAGGGCGCCCGCACGGCCCCAGCGCGGCCGGTAGTCGTATCCGGTGAGGAAGCGGACGCCGTCGCCGTCGGGGACGTAGCGCCAGTAGCCGCTCCCCTCGGCGAGCAGGGACAGCGGGTGCGGCGAGGAGAAGCGCAGCGCGGAGGTGCGTGTCCCGTCCGGCCGTGCTCTCTCCCCGGCCGACACCCCGGTGCCGGAGACCGTCAGGAAGGGCAGAACGCGCGTGGCGTACCGGAACCGCTGCGGTTGCCCCTCCGAGCGCGGAAGGAGGTCGATCTCGGTGAAGCGGAGGTCCCAGCGCCGGTGCTGCGCGGGGTCCTGGGTCCGTGCCCACAGTTCGTCGAGGTCGCCGCGTATGTGCGCCTCTATGTAGAGCCCCATTGCGAATCCCCCATCTCAACGGCCCTGTTTGAGCAATCGCTCAAGCAAGTGCCCCGACCCTACAGGAGAGTTGAGCGGTCGCTCAAACACCTGGCACGCGAGGACCGGAACACAGGAAGACCGGAACACAGGAGGACCGGACAGCACCTGGGCATGAGAAAACCCCGGCCCTGAGGACCGGGGCCGGGTGCCGCGGCGCTCCGCCGCCGGACGGGTGTCACTCCGACAGGTACCGCTCCACCGTCGCCACCTTCGAGGTGAGGCCGTCCGTCACACCGGGGCGGATGTCCGCCTTCAGGACGAGCGAGACCCGAGGCGCGCGCGCCTCGACCGCCGCCACGGCCCGCTTCACGACGGCCATCACCTCGTCCCACTCGCCCTCGACCGAGGTGAACATCGCGTCGGTACGGTGCGGCAGGCCCGACTCCCGTACGACCCGGACGGCGTCGGCGACGTACTCCCCCACGTCCTCGCCGACGCCCAGCGGTGTCACCGAAAACGCGACGATCACGCGTTCACGATCCCTTCCTTGCGGGCGCGGGCGGCGATGACGGCGTCCTCGGCCTCACGGCGCAGCCTGCGCTCGGCGAAGAAGCCGCCCGTCGGCAGCACGGAGAGGACGAAGTAGACCAGCCCGGTCCGCACGGACCACTTGGCGCGGTTCCAGGCGTCCGCCCAGAAGATCACATACAGGATGAACAGGACTCCGTGGATCGAGCCCATGACGGGGACCGCGTCGAAGTCCGTCGTGCGCTTGAGCACCGAGCAGACGAGCAGCAGCAGGAAGGAGACGGCCTCGGGGGCCGAGACCAGACGGAGGCGGCGGAGGGCGGTGGCGGTCTTTATGTCCACGGGTCACCTTCGGTGGGGGATCGTCGACGCCTTGTGAACACAGGCACAAGAGCCCGCCCATTGTGACACCCGGCGCCCGCCGGACCGGGCAGGGGGGTGCGGCGCGGCGTGCCCCGCGGGGACCGCCCCGACAGCCCTCCGGGTCCCGCCGGGGCGGGGATCCGCCCGGGATCTGTCCGCTCCGCCCGCCCGGCGGTTACCGTCACCCCGTGGCGATGTTCCGACTCCAAGGCAGCAAGGTGCTGGCCGTCGACATGACCGGGGACGCCGTGAAGGCGAAGAACGGCTCCATGGTCGCGTACGACGGGCAGATGGCCTTCAAGAAACTCAGCGGCGGCGGCGAGGGGATCCGGGGAATGGTGACCCGGCGGCTCACCGGCGAGCAGATGACCGTGATGGAGGTGAAAGGTCAGGGAACCTGCTGGTTCGCCGACCGGGCCTCCGAGATCAACCTCGTGAACCTCCGGGGGGACAAGCTGTACGTCGAGTCGAGCAACCTGCTCGTGACGGACGCCGGCCTGCGCACGGGCACGACGTTCACCGGCCTGCGCGGCGCCTCGCAGGGCAACGGCCTGTTCACCACGACGGTCGAGGGCCACGGACAGGCGGCGATCATGTCGGACGGCCCCGCGGTGGTACTGCGGGTGAGCGCGCAGTACCCGCTGACCGTCGACCCGGGCGCGTACATCGCGCACCAGGGCAACCTGCGCCAGTCGTTCCAGTCCGGTGTGACGTTCCGCACGTTGCTCGGCGAGGGCGGCGGCGAGGCGTTCCAGATCCGCTTCGAGGGGGACGGACTGGTCTACGTCCAGCCCAGCGAGCGCAACACGATCGCGGGGGATCTCTGACATGGGCTTCCGCGAAGTGAACTCGAAGATGATCGAGGCGACGGTGCTGCCCGGACAGCGGCTGTACAGCCAGCGGGGCGCGATGCTCGCCTACAAGGGCGAGGTCTCCTTCACCCCCAACGTCCAGGGCGGCCAGGGCGGGATCATGTCGATGATCGGCCGCCGTGTCGCGGGCGAGGCGACGCCCCTGATGACGGTCGAGGGCAACGGCACGGTGCTGTTCGGGCACGGCGGCCACCACATCCAGGTGATCGGCCTCACCGGCGACACGCTGTACGTGGAGGCGGACCGCCTGCTCGCCTTCGAGGGCACCTTGCAGCAGGGAACGATGTTCATGGGCTCGCAGGGCGGCGTCATGGGCATGGTGCGCGGCCAGGTCACCGGCCAGGGGCTGTTCACGACCACCCTCAAGGGGCACGGCGCGGTCGCCGTCATGGCGCACGGCGGTGTCTTCGATGTGCCGATCACCCCGCAGCGCCCGGTCCACGTGGACCCGCAGGCGTACGTCGCGCACCACGGCGACGTCCGCAACAAGTTGTCCACGGCGCTCGGCTGGCGCGAGATGGTGGGCCGGGGCTCCGGCGAGGCGTTCCAGCTGGAGCTGAGCGGCAGTGGTGTGGTGTACGTCCAGGCGTCGGAGGAGAAGCTGTGACCACCTACCCGGGCGCCGGTCCTGTCATCCACGACCCGATGACCCTGCCGGCCGACGACAACGTGAACGCGTACACCTTCTGCGTGGAGCTGAAGGGGAGCCAGTGGTTCCTGCAGAAGGGCAAGATGATCGCCTACTACGGCTCGATCGAGTTCAACGGCATCGGGCACGGCCGTCTCGACCACCTCGTCCGCGCCTCCTTCCATTCGCCACTGCACGCGAGCGACTGGGTGGTGGCGGAGGGCTCGGGCAAGATGCTCCTCGCCGACCGGGCCTTCGATGTGAATTCCTATGACCTGGACGACGGCAACCTGACCATTCGCTCGGGCAACCTTCTCGCTTTTCAGCCAAGTCTCTCGCTCAAGCAGTCGATCATTCCCGGCTTTCTGACGCTGATCGGAACCGGCAAGTTCGTGGCCGCGTCCAACGGTCCGGTGGTGTTCATGGAACCCCCGATCCGGGTGGACCCGCAGGCCCTGGTCGGCTGGGCCGACTGCCCCTCCCCGTGCCACCACTACGACCATGCGTACCTGACCGGCGTATGGGGCGGCCTGCGTGCGATGACGGGCCTCGGAGGGGCCTCCGGGGAGGAGCACCAGTTCGAGTTCGTCGGGGCGGGCACGGTACTGCTCCAGTCCTCGGAGGCGCTCATGGCGGAGCAGGCCACGGGAGCGGTGCCGCAGGAGCCGGGCGTGCCGGGCGGTGGGGCGCCGGGCCACCAGGGATCGCATCCGGGAACACCGGGCACACCGCGCCTTCCCGGACAGCTGGGGGACCTCCAGCGTCGCTTCGGTCTGTGAGCGGTAGTCTGCGGAGTGTGACGTCGAACGCGTGCGCGCAGTCACACCACCCGTACTAGTTCGCCATTCAACCTTTTAGGTAGACTTCATTCATGGAGACCGAGACGGCCACGCGCTGGCTGACCGATGCGGAGCAGTGCGCCTGGCGCACCCACCTGGAGGTCAACAGGCTGTTGACGTACCAGCTCGAAAGGGACCTGCAGCCGTTCGGCCTGACAATGAACGACTACGAGATCCTGGTGAACCTCTCGGAGTCGGAGGGCGTACGGATGCGCATGAGCGACCTCGCGGCCGCCACGCTCCAGTCCAAGAGCCGGCTGTCGCACCAGATCACGCGCATGGAGAACGCGGACCTGGTACGCCGCGAGAACTGCGAGTCCGACCGCCGGGGCCTGTACGCGGTCCTGACGGAACACGGCATGGAGACGATGAAGAAGGTCGCGCCCCACCACGTGGGGTCCGTGCGGCGCCACTTCATCGACCTGTTGTCCCCGGACGACCTGGAGCAGCTGCACAAGTCGCTGCGCCCGATCGCGGAGCATCTGCGGGGGCAGCGGGGCAAGCCGTAGCGTCCCCGCAGCGCGGGGCGCGGGACATCGGCGCGCCCCGCCCTCCGCGGCGGTCTCCCCCTCCGCGTGGGCCGCGTTCCTCGGGCGCCCGCGGGGAACTGACCGCTCCGTACGGCCGTCGGCCCGGGGGTGCGACGCGCCCCCGGGCCGGTGATGCAGGCCGCAGGTACCGCGGCCCGTCCTCGTCCGCCCCGCTTCTCAAGGTCCGGTGCGGTCCCGGGGCCCTGCGCCGGGACCGCGGTGCGGACGGGGCCGGCTCACCGGCGCCCGTCGGGCTCCGGCTCCGGGCACCCGGCCTCGATCGGGCGAGTCACCTCGCCCACCCGTGCCGCCCGCCGGTCCCGCCAGGCGCCGGGTACGCCCCTCAGCGACACCAGGCCCGCAGTGAGCGCCGCGCCTCCCGACACCGCGAAGCACACCCCCAGCGGCAGATGCGCGAGCAGCGTCCCCGCCGTCGCCGAGCCAGCCGAACTGCCCGCGTTGACGGCCGTGTTGACCCAGGCGCCGGCCTGGGTGCGAAAGCCCGGCGGAGCGGACTTGTCCGCGATCAGGTACGCCGTCGTCAGGATCGGGGCGACGAACAGGCCCGCGCAGGCCATGACCGCGATGAGGACGCCGGGTCCGGACGCGAGGCCCGCGGCGGCCAGGGTGAGCCCCAGGGCGGCTGCCAGCAGGGGCAGCCGGATCCGTGCGGGGGTTCGCCAGCTGACGGCGCCGTTCACCAGTCCGCCCACCGCGCTGCCCGCCGACAGAGCCGCGAGGACCCAGGCCACCACGACGTCGCCGTGCCGCCCCAGGTCGGCGAAGGCCACGACCAGCAGGTCGACGGCACCGAGCGACAGCCCGGCCCCGGCGGCCACGGCCACGGCCACGGCCACGGCCACGGGCTGGGCGATGGTCAGACCGCCGCGCGACCTCACCGCACGGCGGTACCGGGCGGACGCCGGCCGCGCGCGGGCGACGGCCGGGGAGGCGGCGAAGGCGGCGGTGCCCGCCCCGATGAGGAGCGCGCTCAGCGCCACCCCCGCGGCGGGTGGCGCCACCTGGACCACGGCGCCCACGATCAACGGCCCGGAGACGAAGAGGATCTCCTCGGCAACCGCGTCCAGGCTGTAGGCCCGCTGCAACCGCTCGCCGTCCTGGAGGAGTTCGCTCCACACGGCACGCATCGTGGGCCCCAGAGGGGGCGTGCAGGCGCCCGCCGCGACGGCGACCCCGGCCACGGCGGCGGACGGTGCCCCGGGACGCCAGCTGACGGCGGCCAGCAGGGCGAGGAGCGCCGCGTGGAGGCATGCCATGGGAACGAGCGCCCTGCGCGCCCCGCACCGGTCGACGAGCGCCGCCCTGGCGGGCGACAGGAACACGCTGGCGGCCCCGAACAGGGCCAGGGCCGTCCCCGCGACGGCGTAGGACCCGGTCGCCCGGGTCACGGACAGCATCACGGACAGGGAGACGGGTCCCGTACGACAAGCGGCCGACGAGGGCGGCGACAAACGTACGGCGGGCGTACGGGACACGGAGAACGGCGGCGTACGAGGGCCGCACCGAAGAAGGCGTGGGCACGCTGAAGTTCCTCGAAGGAGAGGCAGGGAAGGGACGCCTGAGTTCCGCGATGACCGCAGCCGGACGCTGCTCGTCGATCGCGGACCTGGGCGGCCGCTATGCCAAGAGGAGGAACATGCGGGTCAGGCTACCGACGCCGGGCGGGCGCCGACCACAGGTTTTCCCGTCAGCCTGACCGGCCTGTACGTCAACCCTGCGTCAGCCCCGCCACGAGTTCGTCGGCCGCCCGGTACGGATCCAGCCGTCCCGCCACGATCCGCTCCGCCAGCGCGCCCAGCCGGCGGTCGCCGTGCAGGTCGCCGATCCTCTCCCGCAGGGCCGTCACCGCGATCGTCTCGACCTCGCGGGCGGCACGGGCCAGCCGGCGCTCCGCCAGCACCCCGCGCTCCTCCATCCACGCCCGGTGCTTCTCCAGCGCCTCGACGACCTCGTCGACGCCCTCGCCGCGCGCCGCGACCGTCTTCACGATCGGCGGGCGCCAGTCGCCCGGGGCGCGGGACTCCCCCAGGCCCAGCATGTGGTTGAGCTCGCGCGCGGTCGCGTCCGCGCCGTCGCGGTCGGCCTTGTTGACGACGTACACGTCGCCGATCTCCAGGATGCCCGCCTTCGCCGCCTGGATGCCGTCGCCCATCCCGGGGGCCAGCAGGACGACCGAGGTGTCCGCCTGGGAGGCGATCTCGACCTCCGACTGGCCGACGCCCACCGTCTCCACCAGGATCACGTCGCAGCCCGCGGCGTCCAGCACCCGGATCGCCTGCGGTGCGGCCCAGGCGAGGCCGCCCAGGTGCCCGCGCGTCGCCATCGAGCGGATGTACACGCCGGGGTCCGACGCGTGCTCCGACATGCGCACGCGGTCGCCGAGCAGCGCGCCGCCGGAGAAGGGCGAGGACGGGTCGACGGCCAGGACGCCGACCCGCTTGCCCTGCTTGCGGTAGGCCGTGACGAGGGCCGACGTGGACGTCGACTTGCCTACGCCCGGTGAGCCGGTCAGGCCCACCACATAGGCTCCGCCGGTCAGCGGCGCGAGCGCCGCCATGACCTCCCTGAGCTGCGGGGACGCCCCCTCGACCAAGGAGATCAGCCGGGCCACGGCACGTGGCCTGCCTTCCCTGGCCTGGGCAACCAGCGAGGAGACGTCCTGCATCACAGCTCCGTTCGAGTAGAAACGTACAGAAATGCTCAGGCCTTGGGTACCCGCACGATCAGTGCGTCGCCCTGACCGCCGCCGCCGCACAGCGCGGCCGCGCCGACACCGCCGCCGCGCCGCTTGAGCTCCAGAGCCAGGTGGAGCACGAGCCGGGCGCCGGACATGCCGATCGGGTGCCCAAGGGCGATCGCACCGCCGTTGACGTTCACCTTTTCGGCGGAAACGCCCAGGTCCTTCATTGACTGCACGGCAACCGCCGCGAACGCCTCGTTGATCTCGATCAGGTCGAGGTCCGAGACCTCCAGGCCCTCCTTCTTCAGGGCGTGCAGGATCGCGTTCGACGGCTGCGACTGCAGGGAGTTGTCCGGACCGGCCACATTGCCGTGGGCGCCGATCTCCGCGATCCAGTCCAGGCCCAGTTCCTCCGCCTTGGCCTTGCTCATCACGACCACGGCCGCCGCGCCGTCCGAGATCTGCGAGGAGGTACCGGCGGTGATCGTGCCGTCCTTGCTGAACGCAGGACGCAGCTTGCCCAGCGACTCCACCGTCGTCTCGCCGCGGATGCCCTCGTCCTGGCTGAAGACGACCGGCTCGCCCTTGCGCTGGGGAACCTCGACCGGAGTGATCTCCGCCTCGAAGACGCCGTTCTTCTGCGCCGCGGCGGCGCGCTGGTGGGACAGGGCCGCGATCTCGTCCTGCTCCTGGCGGCCGATGCCGAGGCGTGTGTTGTGCTTCTCGGTGGACTCGCCCATCGCGATGCCCTCGAAGGAGTCGGTCAGACCGTCGTACGCCATCGCGTCGATCATCTGGACCGCACCGTACTTGAAGCCCTCGCGGGACTTCGGCAGCAGGTGGGGGGCGTTGGTCATGGACTCCTGGCCACCCGCGACGATCACGTCGAATTCACCCGCGCGGATCAGCTGGTCGGCCAGCGCGATGGCGTCGAGGCCGGACAGGCAGACCTTGTTGACGGTCAGGGCCGGAACGCTCATCGGGATGCCCGCCTTGACGGCGGCCTGCCGCGCCGGGATCTGCCCCGCCCCGGCCTGCAGCACCTGGCCCATGATGACGTACTGCACCTGGTCGCCACCGATTCCCGCACGGTCGAGGGCGGCCTTGATCGCGAAGCCGCCGAGGTCGGCTCCGGAGAAGGATTTCAGCGAGCCGAGCAGCCGCCCCATCGGAGTGCGGGCACCCGCGACGATGACGGATGTCGTGCTGTTCGTTGCAGACATGAGGTGCGATCCCCTTCCAGCTTGCACAGCTGAGGAGTGAACGAGGGTTTACCTCGAATGTACTGATGCGCGGTCCACCCCGTCATCGGGCTGTCGGTGTGATCGCGCGCACGTTGCGTAACCAGGCGTGGGACGCTGCACTGAGTTCATGCTGACGCGAATCGACCACATCGGGATCGCCTGTTTCGATCTCGAGAAGACCGTTGAGTTCTACACCTCCACCTACGGCTTCTCCGTCTTCCACACCGAGGTCAACGAGGAGCAGGGCGTGCGCGAGGCCATGCTCAAGATCAACAACACGGACGACGGCGGCGCCTCCTACCTCCAGCTGCTCGAGCCCATCCGCGAGGACTCCACCGTCGCGAAGTGGCTCGCCAAGAACGGCGAGGGCGTCCACCACATCGCCTTCGGCACGGCCGACGTGGACGCGGACGCCGCGGCCGTCAAGGACAAGGGCGTCCGGGTCCTGTACAAGGAGCCACGGCGCGGCTCCATGGGGTCGCGGATCACCTTCCTGCACCCGAAGGACTGCCACGGAGTTCTGACGGAACTGGTCACTTCGGCGGCTGTTGAGTCACCTGAGCACTGACTCCCGTACATAGGGGCCGGTAGGGTTGGGGCGGTCGCCGCTCCACCAGGGCGACCGGGTCCCGCCTGACCGGTGGGACCTGTGTCCGGGGTCCGGGTTTCGGGGGACGAGCGTCGGGGCAACAGCCCATGCTCCGTCGTTGATCTGACACCATTCCCCGGGGGCCCCGTTCGGCGGATGGACGGAGCTCGTTCGGAGAAGCTTGCGACCAGGGGACGGATGGGACCGCGCAGTGCGGGGCTACGAACGCCAGGAGCGAGAGCCGGCGGCTGACGTCGACCACCTCTCTCGGTTCGAGGCCGAGATGGAGCGGCTGAAGACCGAGCGGGAAAAGGCGATCCAGCACGCCGAGGACCTCGGCTACCAGGTCGAGGTACTGCGCGCCAAGCTGCACGAGGCGCGCCGCACGCTCATGTCCCGCCCCGCGTACGACGGGGCCGACATCGGCTACCAGGCCGAGCAGATGCTCCGCACGGCGCAGATGCAGGCGGACCAGCTGCGCGCGGACGCCGAGCGCGAGCTGAGCCAGGCCCGCGCGCAGACGCAGCGCATCCTGCAGGAGCACGCGGAGCAGGCCGCCCGCCTCCAGGCGGAGCTGCACGCGGAGGCGGTCGCCCGCCGCCAGCAGCTCGACCAGGAGCTGGCGGAGCGCCGGCAGACCGTCGAGTCGCACGTCAACGAGAACGTGGCGTGGGCCGAGCAGCTGCGCGCCCGCTCCGAGGCCCAGGCCCGCCGTCTCGTCGAGGAGTCGCGCGCCGAGGCCGAGCAGGCGCTCGTCGCCGCCCGCGCGGAGGCCGAGCGGCTCACCGCGGAGGCCAGGCAGCGGCTGCAGAGCGAGGCGGAGGCCGCCCGCGCGGAGGCCGAGCAGCTCCTGCGCCGGGCCCGGACGGACGCCGAGCGGCTGCTGAACGCCGCGTCCATCCAGGCCCAGGAGGCCACCGACCACGCCGAGCAGCTGCGCTCCAGCTCCGCGACCGAGTCGGACGCCGCCCGCCGGCAGGCGACCGAGCTGAGCCGGGCGGCCGAGCAGCGGATGGCCGAGGCGGATGCCGCGCTGCGCGAGGCGCGTGCGGAGGCGGACAAGGTCGTCGCCGAGGCGAAGGAGGCCGCCGCCAAGGCGCTCGCAAACGCCGAGTCGGCCAACGAGCAGCGCACCCGCACCGCCAAGGAGCAGGTCGCCCGGCTGGTCAGCGAGGCCACCAAGGACGCGGAGGCCACCAAGGCCGAGGCCGAGCAGGTGGTCGCCGACGCGCGCACCGAGGCCGAGAAGATCGTCGCGGAGGCCGCGGAGAAGGCCCGCAGCATCACGGCCGAGGAGACCGCCTCCCAGCTGGCCAAGACGGCCCGCACGGCCGAGGACGTCCTCAACAAGGCGTCTCAGGACGCCAAGACGACCACGAAGGCCGCCGCCGAGGAGGCCGAGCGGATCCGCAAGGAGGCCGAGGCCGAGGCGGACCGGCTGCGTGCCGAGGCGCACGACATCGCCGAGCAGCTCAAGGGCGCGGCGAAGGACGACACCAAGGAGTACCGCGCCAAGACGGTCGAGCTGCAGGAGGAGGCGCGCCGGCTGCGCGGCGAGGCCGAGCAGTTGCGCTCCGAGGCGGTCGCCGAGGGCGAGCGGATCCGCTCCGAGGCCCGGCGTGAGGCCGTCCAGCAGATCGAGGAGGCGGCCGAGACCGCCGAGGAACTGCTCGCCAAGGCGAAGGCCGACGCCGACGAGCTGCGCCAGGCGGCCACCTCCGACAGCGAGAAGGTGCGCACCGAGGCCATCGAGCGCGCCTCGATGCTGCGCCGCCAGGCCGAGGACGCCCTGGAGCGCGCCCGCAAGGAGGCCGAGCGGCTGCGCGCCGAGGCCGCCGAGCAGTCCGAGGCGATCAAGGAGGAGGCCGAGCGGGCCGCCCGCGCCCTGCGCGAGGAGACCGAGCGGGCCGTCGAGGCCCGCCGCGCGGAGGCCGGCGAGGAGCTGACCCGGCTGCAGTCCGAGGCCGAGCAGCGGCTCGCCTCCGCCGAGCAGGCGCTGGACGACGCCCGCGCGCAGGCCGAGCGGATCCGCCGCGAGGCCGTGGAGGAGACCGACCGGCTGCGCACCGAGGCCGCCGAGCGCATCCGTACGCTCCAGGCGCAGGCCGAGGCCGAGGCCGAACGGCTGCGCACCGAGGCCGCCTCCGACGCGTCCGCCTCCCGCGCGGAGGGCGAGGCCATCGCCGTGCGTCTGCGGTCGGAGGCGGCGGCCGAGGCCGAGCGGCTCAAGTCGGAGGCTCAGGACACCGCCGACCGGGTACGGGCCGAGGCACAGGCGGCGGCCGAGCGGCTGGGCACCGAGGCCACGGAGACGCTCGCCGCAGCCCAGGAGGAGGCCGCCCGGCGCCGCCGCGAGGCCGAGGAACTCCTCGGCGCCGCGCGTCAGGAGGCCGACCAGGAGCGTGAGCGGGCCCGCGAGCAGAGCGAGGAGCTGCTCGCGGTGGCGCGCGCCCGGGTCGAGGAGGCCCAGGCCGAGGCCGTACGGCTGGTCGAGGAGGCCGACCGGCGCGCGACCGAGATGGTGTCGGCGGCCGAGCAGCACGCCCAGCAGGTGCGGGACTCCGTGGTGGGGTTGCACGAGCAGGCGCAGGAGGAGATCGCCGGCCTGCGCTCCGCCGCCGAGCACGCGGCGGAGCGCAAGCGTACGGAGGCGCAGGAGGAGGCCGACCGGGTCCGCGCCGACGCCTACGCGGAGCGTGAGCGGGCCGCCGAGGACGCCGGCCGCGTCCGGCGGGAGGCCGCCGAGGAGGCGGAGGCCGCCAAGTCGCTCGCGGAGCGGACGGTCTCGGAGGCGATCTCCGAGGCCGAGCGGCTCCGTTCGGACGCCACCGAGCACGCCCAGCGCATGCGGACGGAGGCGTCGGACGCCATCGCCTCCGCCGACCAGGACGCGGCGCGCACGCGCGCGGAGGCCCGCGAGGACGCCAACCGGATCCGGTCGGACGCGGCCACGCAGGCGGACACCCTCATCGCGGAGGCGCGGTCGGAGGCCGAACGGCTCACGGCGGAGACCGCCGCCGAGGCGGAGCGGCTGCGCGCCGAGGCCGCCGAGACGGTCGGGGCCGCGCGGCAGCACGCCGAGCGGATCCGCGCCGAGTCGCGGCGGATCAGGGCCGAGGCCGAGGCGGAGGCCGAGCGGGTCGCCGCGGCCGCGCGCGAGGAGGCCGAGCGCACCCTGGACGAGGCACGCAAGGACGCCAACAGGCGGCGCTCGGAGGCGGCCGAGCAGGTCGACACGCTCATCACGGAGACCGCGTCCGAGGCCGACAAGCTGCTCTCGGAGGCGCAGCAGACCGCACGCAAGACGACGGCGGACGCCGAGGCGCAGGCCGACACGATGGTGGGCGCGGCCCGCAAGGAGGCCGACCGGCTGGTCGCCGAGGCGACGGTCGAGGGCAACTCGCGGGTGGAGCGTGCCCGTACGGACGCGGACGAGCTGCTCATCGGCGCACGCCGGGACGCCACCGCGATCCGGGAGCGCGCCGAGGAGCTGCGCGACCGCCTCACGGCGGAGATCGAGGAACTGCACGAGCGGGCGCGGCGCGAGTCGGCCGAGGCGATGAAGTCGGCGGGCGAGCGGTGCGACGCGCTGGTCAAGGCCGCCGAGGAACAGCTGGCGAAGGCCAAGGCGCAGGCGAAGGAGATCGTCTCGGAGGCGAACTCCGAGGCGGGCAAGGTCCGTATCGCCGCCGTCAAGAAGGCGGAGGGGCTGCTGAAGGAGGCCGAGCAGAAGAAGGCCACGCTCGTCTCCGAGGCCGAGCAGATCAAGGCCGAGGCGATCCGCGAGGCCCGCAAGGCGGTCGAGGAGGGCAGGCGGGAGCTGGAAATCCTGGTGCGCCGGCGCGAGGACATCAACGCGGAGATCTCCCGTGTCCAGGACGTGCTGGAGGCGTTGGAGTCCTTTGAGGCCCCGTCCGTCGGCAAGGACGGGGGCGTCAAGGCGGGCGCCGCCGCGGGTGCGACCCGTTCGGGTGGCAAGGGATCAGAAGGGTAGCCATAACCGCCGATTCTGTGCTTGCCGGGACGATTCGCACGTCCTGTGGCAAGACCTGGGGCCGTCAGCCACCCAAAAGGAGTGTCATTCTCCAGATCAAACACGTATCCGCTCGATGACACGCCGCATTGGCCCCTAGGATTCCCTCTATCACCTCACCGGTCTCATTCGACAGGAACCCCATGAGCGACACTTCCCCCTACGGCTTCGAGCTTGTGCGGCGTGGGTACGACCGCGCTCAGGTGGACGAACGGATCTCCAAGCTCGTCTCCGACCGTGACAGTGCTCTCGCCCGCATCACCGCCCTGGAAAAGCGCATCGAGGAACTCCACCTCGAGACGCAGAACGCCCAGGCCGCCGTCAGCGACGCGGAGCCGTCGTACGCGGGTCTCGGCGCGCGCGTCGAGAAGATCCTCCGCCTCGCCGAGGAGGAGGCCAAGGACCTGCGCGAGGAGGCCCGCCGCGCCGCCGAGCAGCACCGCGAGCTCGCCGAGTCGGCGGCCCAGCAGGTGCGCAACGACGCGGAGTCGTTCGCAGCGGACCGCAAGGCCAAGGCCGAGGACGAGGGCGTCCGCATCGTCGAGAAGGCCAAGAGCGACGCCTCCCAGCTGCGTGCCGAGGCGCAGAAGGACGCGCAGTCCAAGCGGGAGGAGGCCGACGCTCTCTTCGAGGAGACCCGCGCCAAGGCCGCGCAGGCCGCCGCCGACTTCGAGACGAACCTCGCCAAGCGGCGTGAGCAGTCCGAGCGCGACCTGGCCTCCCGTCAGGCCAAGGCCGAGAAGCGCCTCGCCGAGATCGAGCACCGTGCCGAGCAGCTGCGCCTGGAGGCCGAGAAGCTCCGCACGGACGCCGAGCGCCGCGCCCGCCAGACGGTGGAGACGGCCCAGCGCCAGGCCGAGGACATCGTGGCCGACGCGAACGCCAAGGCCGACCGCATCCGCTCGGAATCCGAGCGCGAGCTGGCGGCGCTGACGAACCGTCGCGACTCCATCAACGCCCAGCTCACCAACGTCCGCGAGATGCTCGCGACGCTCACGGGCGCGGCGGTGGCCGCGGCCGGCACGCCGTCGACCGACGACGAGCCGATCTCCCGCGGGGTTCCGGCGCAGCAGTCCCGGTGAGTGCCTGACCGCCCGACCGGTTGACGAAGTCCTGGGCCCGCACCCTTTCGGGGGTGCGGGCCCTCGTCGTCAGGTGGCAGGCCGCGGTCCCCGGTCTTAGCGTGGCCGCATGATCGAGCTGGAGGGGCTGACGAAGCGGTACGGCGAGACGCTTGCGGTCAACAACCTCACCTTCACCGTGGAGCCGGGTGTCGTCACGGGCTTCCTCGGCCCGAACGGTGCCGGGAAGTCCACCACCATGCGGTTGGTGCTCGGGCTCGACCACCCGACCTCCGGCGACGTCCGCATCGACGGCAGGCACTACGACCGGCTGCGGAACCCGCTCACCTCCATCGGCGCGCTCCTCGACGCCAAGGCCGTGCACGGCGGCCGCAGCGCCTTCCACCATCTGCTCTGTCTCGCGCAGAGCAACGGCATCCCCTCCGCCCGTGTCCACGAGGTCCTCGACACCGTGGGCCTGACCGCCGTCGCCCGCAAAAAGGCCAAGGGCTTCTCGCTCGGCATGGCCCAGCGTCTGGGGATCGCGGGCGCACTGCTCGGCGAGCCGCGGATCCTGATGTTCGACGAGCCGGCCAACGGCCTCGATCCGGAGGGCATCCACTGGATCCGCACGCTGATGAAATCGCTCGCGGCGCAGGGGCGGACCGTGTTCGTGTCGAGCCATCTCATGAGCGAGATGGCGCTCACCGCCGACCATCTCGTGGTCATCGGCCAGGGCCGGCTGCTCGCCGACACCTCCATGGCCGACTTCATCGAGCGGAACGCGCGATCCTACGTCCGCATCCGCTCCCCCCAGCGCGAGCGGCTGCTCGACCTGCTCCACGGGGCGGGCGTCACGGTCGTCGAGTCGGGCGGCGGGGTGCTGGAGGCGGACGGCGGCAAGGCCGAGCTGATCGGCGAGCTGGCCGCCCGGCACCAGGTCGTGCTGCACGAGCTGAGTACCCGGCATGCCTCCCTGGAGGAGGCGTTCATGCGGCTCACGGCCGAGTCGGTCGAGTACCACGCGCACAGCGGCACTCCCCTGGGCACCTGGACGCGGCGGGCGGCGCGCCAGGAGTGGGGTGGCGGCCGGCGGAAGGGAGCCTGAACCATGGCGGCGCCGGAGGTCATCAGGTCGGAGTGGACCAAGATCCGGTCGGTCGCGTCCACGGCGTGGACGCTCTCGGTCGCCCTGGTCGTCACCGTCGCACTGGGCATGCTGATCTCCGCCCTGACCAGGAGCGAGTTCGACCGGATGAGCCTCAGGGCCCGGCTCTCCCTCGACCCGACCTTCATCAGCTTCGCCGGGATGGGACTGGGGCAGCTGGCGATGATCGTGTTCGGGGTGCTCGTCGTGTCGGGCGAGTACAGCTCCGGAATGATCCGCACCTCGCTGGCCGCGGTCCCCCAGCGTGGCACGTTCCTGTTCTGCAAGATCGCGGTGGCGGCCGCGCTCGCCCTGGTCGTCGGCATGGTCACCGCCTTCGGCGCCTTCTTCCTCGGGCAGGCGATGCTCGGCCCGCACCGGGCGGCGATCGGCGACCCCGGTGTGTTGCGCGCGGTCATCGGCGGCGGGCTGTACATGACGCTGATCGCGGTGTTCTCGATGGGGGTCGCCGCGATGCTGCGCTCGCCGCTGCTGTCGCTCGGCATCCTGATGCCGTTCTTCTTCCTGATCTCCAGCGTCCTGGGAAACGTCTCCGCGACGAAGGAGATCGGCCGGTTCCTGCCCGACCAGGCGGGCAGCAGGATCATGCAGGTCGTGCCGAGGCCCGGCGACGACACCCCGTACGGTCCCTGGGGCGGCCTGGGCATCATGGTGCTGTGGGTGATCGCGGCCGTGGCCGGCGGATACGCCGTGCTGAAGCGACGGGACGCCTGAATCCCGGGCTCTGCATTCTCTTGGCCGGAACCGTCAGCGCCCGGATATCCTCCTAACCCTTACGGGGGCAGCATGCGCCCCGACGTCCTGAACCTTTCGATGGGTGCGGAGCATGATCGAGGCAGTCGGCCTGACGAAGCGCTATGGCGACAAGACGGCCGTGTACAACCTTTCCTTCCAGGTGCGGCCGGGCGCCGTCACCGGTTTCCTCGGGCCGAACGGCTCGGGCAAGTCGACGACCATGCGGATGATCCTCGGCCTGGACAACCCCACCGCGGGGCACGTGACGATCGGCGGCTACCCGTACCGGAAGCTGCCGAACGCCCCCCGCCAGGTGGGCGCCCTGCTCGACGCCAAGGCCGTGCACGGCGGCCGGGCCGCCCGCAACCATCTGCTGTGCCTCGCCCAGCTCTCCGGCATCCCGGCGCGCCGCGTCGACGAGGTGCTCGGCGTCGTGGGCCTCCAGGACGTGGCCCGGAAGCGGTCCAAGGGGTTCTCCCTCGGCATGGGCCAGCGACTCGGCATCGCCGCCGCGCTCCTCGGCGACCCCCAGGTGCTGCTCTTCGACGAGCCGGTCAACGGGCTCGACCCCGAGGGCATCCTCTGGGTGCGCAACCTGATGAAGTCCCTCGCCGCGGAGGGCCGTACGGTCTTCGTCTCCTCCCATCTGATGAGCGAGATGGCGCTCACCGCCGACCACCTGATCGTGATCGGGCGGGGGCAGCTGCTCGCCGACATGAGCGTCAAGGACTTCATCTCCGCCAACTCGGCGGACTTCGCACGCGTCCGCACCCCCGACACCGAGCCGCAGCAACGGGAGAAGCTGACCTCCGCGCTCACCGAGGCGGGCGGGCACGTCCTGCCCGAGCAGGACGGCGCGCTGCGCATCACCGGGCTGCCGCTGCCGCGCATCAGCGACATCGCGCACGACACCGGCGTACGCCTGTGGGAGCTGTCCCCGCACCAGGCGTCGCTGGAGGAGGCGTACATGCGGATGACCCAGGGCGCGGTCGACTACCGCTCGACCATCGACCAGAAGGAAGGGCTGATGCAGCCGCTGCCGCCCGGCTTCCAGCCTCCGATGCCGGTACCGGGCCAGGGCCAGCCGGGCTGGTACGCCCCGCCACCGCCCCAGCAGGGCGGGCAGCCCTTCGCGATGCCCGGGCAGCCGGGGCAGCCGCCCGCAGGTCCGTACGGCGCACCCGCCGCGCCGGGTGCCGGAGGGCCGAACCCGTACGCGCAGCCGGCCTCCCCGGGCGTGCCCGTGGCCCCTGCCGCTCCGGCCGCCGCTCCCGCGCCCCAGCAGCCGCCCGCACAGCCCGCCCCCGCCCCCGCCTCCCCCGTCGACACGACCAAGTCCGAGGACGCCCGATGAGCACGCCCCAGCCGCCGATGCCTCAGGCCGCGCCCGTCTGGCAGACGGCGCCCGGTGCCGCCCACCCCACCTACACCTCGCCGATCCCGGTGGTGCGCACCCACCTCGGGCACGCCGTCGCCTCCGAGTGGACGAAGATCAGGTCGGTGCGCTCCACGATGTGGACGCTCGGGGTGTTCGCCGTGCTGGTGATCGGCATCGGCCTCGCCACCGCCGCGCTGGTCTCCGGCTCGTCGGCGGACTTCCAGGGCGAGAACCCCCTCTCTCTCGGATTCTTCGGGCTGCTCCTCGGCAGCATGTGCGTCATCACGCTCGGCGTGCTGACCACCGCCTCGGAGTACGGCACCGGCATGATCCGCACCACGATGACCGCGTGCCCGAGCCGTGTGCGGGTGCTCACGGCGAAGGCGATCGTGTTCTTCCTCGTCGCCTTCACGGTCACGCTGGTGGCCGCCTCCCTCGTCGCCCTCGCGGATGTGGCGCTGCTGGAGGGTCACGGCGCCAAGGACCCCTCCGGCGCCGACTGGCTGAAGGGCACCGTCGGCGTCTCCCTCTACATCGCCCTGCTCGGGCTGCTCTCGCTCGTCGTCGGCTCGATGGTCCGGCACTCGGCAGGCGCCATCACCATCATGATCGGAACGGTGCTCGCGCCGCTGGTGATCGCGCTGTTCATGTTCTCGGAGTCGCTCGCGGACCTGCGCCAGGCCCTGTTCGAGTACTCGATCCCGAACCAGCTCAGCGTCTTCTACGCCAACTCTCTGAGCAGGTCCGGCCCCTCCGGCTGGGACCCGCTGTGGATCGTCCTCGGCGTGACGGCCGTCGCCTTCGGCGGCGCCTGCCTGCTGCTGGAGAAGCGCGACGTGTAGCCGCCTCAGTACCTCGGCGCGTTACGGGACCGCTGCACCCGCTTGGTGCGGCGGTCCTTCGCGTTCCAGCACGCCTTGTGCCAGTGCCTGCGGTCCTCCACGCCCGCGTGCTCGGGCCAGGCCACCACATGCGGGACGCCGGACGGGATCACCTGGTCGCAGCCGGGGCACCGGTAGGTCTTGCCCACGGCGCCGGCGCCCGCGACATGGCGCACGCTCCACTCCTCGCCCCGCCAGCTCTCGGTCGACTGCCAACCGCCGTAACGGGAGTTGCCGTCGTCCGCGCTCCGGCCGGAGCCGGAGCCCTTGGGTCGGTTGCGACGCGGGGACACGGAACACCTCACGGGCTGTAGGGAAAGCAGGAGTCGTCTCCAGCGTACGCGCCGCGCAGGAGGGTACGCGTACACCCCAACCCTGACAAACCCCCATCCCACCGGCTCATTCTCCAGACAATCCGCAAATCTCTCCGTCAAGCCGTTACTTGGGCACATGTCAGACGGTTATGCCGGGTGGGGGAGCTCCGCGTCGGAGCCAGGAAAGCAGGAAGTGCGATGCGCGTAGGAAGTTTTGTACTGGCCGCCCAGTTCCCGGGACAGGGCCAGGGAGAGGCGCTGCACCGCGCGGTGCGGTCGGCCGAGGTCGCCGAGGAAGCGGGCCTGGACACGGTGTGGCTGGCCGAGCACCACTTCGTGCCGTACGGGACGTGCCCGTCGGCAATCACCCTGGCGGCGCTGCTGCTGGGCCGCACCCGCCGGATCCGGGTCGGCACGGCGGTCAGCGTCCTGCCCACCGTCCACCCGGTGGCACTCGGCGAGCAGGCCGCGCTGCTGCACATCGCCTCGGGCGGGCGGCTGTCGCTCGGGGTGGGGCGCGGCGGGCCGTGGGTGGACCTGGAGGTCTTCGGCTCCGGACTGCGGGCGTACGAGACGGGGTTCCCGGAATCACTCGATCTGCTGGTGCGCTGGCTGCGCGACCCCTCCGTCGCGGCCACGGGGGAACGATTCAACTTCCGCGAGGTCCCGGTCGTCCCACGGCCCGCGGAGTCGCTCACCGACAGCGAGGGCCCCGAGGTCCTCGTCGCCTGCACCTCACCGGCGACCGTACGGATGGCGGCCGAGCGGGGCCTGCCGATGCTGCTCGGCATGCATGTCGGGGACCAGGAGAAGGCGGACATGGTGGCGCAGTGGCGGACGTACGCGCGCGCGGCGGGCGTCGACGGCGACGTGGTGGCCGGCGCCGGTCATGTCTCGGCCGGCGTCTGCCAGATCGCCGACCGCCACGGCGACGCGGTCGAGGCGCTGACCAAGGCGATGCCAGGCTGGCTGAAACAGGGGCTCGACGCGCATATGACGGTCGACGGCAGGGCCCGCACGATGCGGGATCCCCTGGCGTACACGGAGTTGCTGTGCGGGCTGCACCCGGTGGGCACCCCGCGCCTGTGCGCCGACCGGCTCATGGCGGCCTCGGAGCGGACCGGCATCGCGCGTTTCGCGCTGCTCGTCGAGGGCTCCGGCGACCTCGCGGCGACGGAGGACAACGTACGGAGACTGGGTGCGGAGGTCCTTCCCCGCCTCCGCTGAGTCCGCCGGGAGCCTGCCGCTCCGTACAGTTGCACCTCCCCCCGTACGGAGCGGCAAGCAGTGCGGCTCGGTGTGCGTCAGCAGTCGCGCAGTTCCGGCGACTGGTTGAGGATCTGGCTGCGGACCGAGGTGAAGCGGGCCAGTGTGTCGCCCACCGCGGGGTCCAGCGGGAACACCGCCACTCGGTGGCAGTTCTGGAAGGCCAGGCGCACTCCGAAGTGCCGCTGCAGGGCGCCGCGTATGGCGTCACTCGCGAGCGCACGCAGCAGTTGGCCACGTGCCCGCTCGTCCGGCGGGGGCGTCTGGTTGTCGGCGAAGTCACCGCCGTCCACCTTCAGCTGGGCCACCAGGGAGCTGATCATCTCCCATGCATAGGGCAGGGAGGTCCGGACGCAGTCGACGAATTCGGCTTCGTCGACCTCGCCTCGCTCGGCCTGTTCAAGTAGGGCCGGTGAGACGTCGAGCGACATGGGTTCTCCTCTCGCACCCCAGGACAACCGGGGTTGACGGACAGGGAAGGGAGTTCCGCGGAATCGGACACGCTGCGTACACACCGCACAACCTCCCGTTCACTACGGTAGGCAACGGCCGGTGGCGGCACCAGGAGAATGCCCACACCGCCAACTCCCTTGAGGCACACAACAAGCCAACGACAAACGGGGGCAACTCTGGACAACAGAGCAGGCGTGGCGGCATCCGCGGACGGAGCCCGGAGCGGTCGGCTCACAGGGGCGAATCGCGCGGGCCCGGGGGCGTCCAGTAGCGTTGCCGACCATGCGTCTCGTCATCGCCCGGTGCTCCGTCGACTACGCGGGCCGTCTCACCGCCCACCTTCCTTCCGCTCCCCGTCTGATCCTGGTGAAGGCGGACGGCAGCGTCTCGGTCCACGCGGACGACCGGGCCTACAAGCCCCTCAACTGGATGTCGCCGCCCTGCACCCTGAAGGAGGGTGCGCAGGACGAGGAGGGCGTCTGGACCGTCATCAACAAAGCAGGCGAGAAACTGATCATCACGATGGAGGAGATCCTCCATGACTCCACGCACGAGCTGGGCGTGGACCCCGGCCTGATCAAGGACGGCGTGGAGGCGCATCTGCAGGAACTGCTCGCCGATCGCATCGATACGCTCGGCGAGGGCTACACCCTCATCCGCCGCGAGTACATGACGGCGATCGGCCCGGTGGACATCCTGTGCCGGGACGCCGAGGGCCGGACCGTGGCCGTGGAGATCAAACGGCGTGGCGAGATCGACGGCGTGGAGCAGCTCACGCGGTACCTGGAACTCCTGAACCGCGACCCGCACCTCGCCCCGGTGCGCGGCATCTTCGCCGCCCAGGAGATCAAGCCGCAGGCCCGCGTCCTGGCCACGGACCGCGGGATCGGCTGCGCGGTCCTGGACTACGACGCGCTCAGGGGCATCGAGGACGACAAGCTGCGCCTGTTCTGACGGTCGGCGGCCGGAGGCACGGCCGGGGCCGGGCCCCGGCCGTGCNNCCGTCTCCGCCGCGCGCAACCGCGTCAGAGCACCGGTTCCGACCCGCTGCTCGCCGGCGCGCTCGCCGAACCGCTCAAGGTGGTCGGCGACCCGGGCGCCGGGGCACTGACCGAGTTGGAGGTCGGCGGCGTGTCCGTCGGCGTGTCCGACGGCGTGGGTGTGGACGACCCGCTCGGCGACGCACTCGGACTCGGCGAGTCGGGCAGCGAGGCCGACGGCTTCGGCGTGGGCGGCTTCGACGGCGGCTCGGACGGCGACGTCGACGGGGTCGTCCCCCTGGTGCCCGTCGGGTTGCCCGACGGGCGGAGGGTGACGCGCGGCGTGGGGTCGTCCAGGGTGCCGTAGGTCCCGTCCGGTCCGGGGTTCGTGGGCGTCGGGGAGGTCGTCGCGTCCGAGCCGCCTCCGGCGCCGTCGTCGGCCTTGTCCGCGCCGAGGCCGTCGTCGTTCGTGCCCTGGCTCGCCGAGGGGCCCACGCGGACGCTGTCGGAGGGGGTTTGGGTGTCGCCGTCGGAGGTCATGCCGAGCGTCACAACGGTGCCGAGCACGACCGCGAGGGCCGCTCCGGCGCCCGCGGCCACCAGGTTGCGCCGGGTGCCCTTGACCAGGGTCCGGACTCCGCCGGCGCCGGGCGCCGGGTCGGCCGCGGCCTGGTGGGTGACCAGCGTCGCCGTGTCCCCTGCCACAGCGGCGAGCGGCATGCCGTCCGGCTTCGGGCGCTCCTCGGGGCGCGCGTCCGGTGCCTCCCCGCCCGCCGCGGTGTACCCGCCGGGCGGCGTCACACCGGAGCGGTCCGCCACCAGGGCGAGGGCGCGCCGCCCGGCGACCGTGCCGCGCTTGTCGGCCAGGGCGCCGCGCAGCCCGATGGATGCCTCCAGTTCGGTGCGGGCCCGCTCCAACTGCCCGCCGCAGAGCGCGAGAATGCCCAACTCGTGGTGGAAGTAGGCCTGTTCCCCGACCTCTCCGGCGAGCCTGGACGCCTCGGCGCCGGAGCGCAGCGCCCGCTCCCAGGCGCCCCAGTGCAGTCCCGCGGCGAACGCGGGCACGGCCTGCCGGGCCAGTCGTACGGCGACGCTCCCCGCGTCCTCGTCCTCGCCCTCGTCCTCGTCCTCGGCGGGCGGGGGCGGCAGCGCCGCGGCGGCGGTGAGCGCGGCCAGCACGGCGTCGGCCTCCGCCGACACCCGTTCCGGGGTGACCGAGGGATGCCCGGCCCACCATGCGTAGTGCCGGGCGGCCTTGACGGCGTACTCCTCGGCGCCGGTCGCGTACCCGGCGGCCTCCAGCTGGGCCTGCACCCCGGTCGCGAGCCGGTAGCGGGAGCCGACCGGGGTGACCAGCGCGCAGCCGACGAGTTCGCCAAGCGCCGCGTCCGCGTGGGTGTCGTCCGCGAGGGCCGGCAGATGCGTCTGGTCGGGCACCTCGCCGCCCAGCGCGACCGCGAACTTGAGCGTCTCGCGCGCCGGCGCGCTCAGCCGGGAGGCGAGCAGCGGCGCGGCGGCGGCGGCCTCCGCGAGCGACGGCAGCGGGACGTCCTGCCCGTCCCCGGTGTCGAAGGGGGCGTCCACCGGCGCTTCCCGGAAGACGCCGAACTCGTCGAAGGTGTCCGCGTCAGCACGCTGCCGGTCGCGCTGCCGCAGCAGCGCCCCGGCCTGCACGAAGCGCAGCGGCAGTCCCTCGGACTCGAACCAGAGGTCGCCCGCCCAGTTGGCCTCCTCCTCGGTGAGGTCGCGGCCGACGGAGCGCTCCAGGATGTCCAGCCCGGCCGATCGGTCGAGCCCGCCGAGGAAGACCTCCTCGACATGGGAGCCCGCGGAGGGCGCGGGCACCTCGGGAGTGGCGGAGAGCAGGAACGCGCACTCCGGCGTCGCGTCGAGCAGTTCATCGAGTGCGCTGCCGCCGGACTCCAGGTCGTCGAGGACGACGACGGCGCCGATCTCCCGTGCGAGCTGCAGCAGTTCGTCCCGTTCGGGGCGGTACCCGGGCGCGTCGTAGACGGCGGCGAAGAGGTCGTACAGCAGTTCGCCCGTGGTGCGCCGGTAGCCGGAGAGACGGATGACGCCGTCGGGCGCGAGGTCCGAGCAGTCCTCGGCGACGACGTCCAGGAGGGCCGTGCGGCCGGAGCCGGAGGGGCCGGTGAGACGGACGGACCGGCCTCGTGCGAGGAGGCGCACGAGCCGTTCGCGCTCCTCCTGGCGCTCCAGCAGCGGCAGCCGCGGCTGTGCCGGACCGGCCGGGACGGGCGGCCGGACGGCGCGGGCGCGTTCGGCCCGCTCGGCGGCGGTCCGCTTCACGGGGCGTTCGGTCCGCTGCCCCGGCGGGCACGGCTCCACCTCGCTGCCGTCGACGGGGTTGACGGTGAGCAGGAGGTCGCCCGACACGAGCCGGACGGTACGGGCGAGCGCCGGTGCCGACGGGCCGAAGTCCGGTGTCAGGGGATCCCGTGGCGGGCGCGGGCGCGGCGTGCCGCCGTCACCTTCATGACCGTGCTCCACGGGTCCCGGGTTGTTCGGGTCCATAGGTCCAAGCCCCCCAAAGCGTCGTGTGCCTGAGCCCCTCCCGGCCGTGTCGCACACCGCGCAGTCGCTTTCTGGTCCGGTACCCGCTCAAGGGTGTCGGGCGGCGGGCAGCCGAACCCTAAACCTTCGCACAGTATTGCTGACAAGCCGGGGTGCCACCCCGTCCGAGAGGTCACAGTCTCGTGAGGATTGCGCCCGACGTGCGGTTCGTCGGCGTTCACTCCCGTGGCACCGCGTACCGCCCGGTCACACCCGGGGCAGCGACTCCACCCCGATGCCGCCCTCGATGGCCAGGATCCGGTGCAGCCGGGTGGCCACCAGCAGGCGCTGCATCTGCGGCGGCACACCGCGCAGCACAAGCCGCCGGCCGCACCGCCCGGCCCGCCGGTGGACCCCCATGATCACCCCGAGTCCGGTGGCGTCCCAGGAGTCCAGTTCGGACAGGTCCAGCACCAGGTCGCCGACTCCGTCGTCGACGGCCGAGTGCAGGACCGTACGGGCGTCCGCCGCGCTGCGGACGTCGAGGCGGCCCCCGACGACCAGCCCGGCGTGGTCGCCCCTGATGTGCATAATCCGCTCCCCGAGAGTGCCTCGTCGTACTCCGCGTTGTGGTTTGCAACGTCTGACTGCCTGGTGGCCGATCAGGTTGCCATCTGTAAGCGAACCGATACCAAATTCACCCGATGAGGCGAAACCCCAGAGGCGTGTGCGGTTTCAGTACGTGTAAAAACCCTGCCCGCTCTTGCGCCCGAAGTCACCGGCGTCAACCATCCGGCGCATCAGTTCCGGCGGAGCGAACTTCTCGTCCTGGGTCTCGGTGTAGATGTTGCCGGTGGCGTGCAGCAGGATGTCGACGCCGGTGAGGTCGGCCGTGGCGAGCGGCCCCATGGCGTGGCCGAAGCCCAGCTTGCAGGCGAGGTCGATGTCCTCGGCGGTGGCCACACCGGACTCGTACAGCTTGGTCGCCTCGACGACGAGCGCCGAGATGAGACGGGTCGTCACAAACCCGGCGACGTCGCGGTTGACGACGATACAGGTCTTGCCGACGGACTCGGCGAACTCGCGGGCCGTGGCCAGGGTTTCGTCACTCGTCTTGTACCCGCGGACCAGCTCGACGAGCTGCATCATCGGCACCGGCGAGAAGAAGTGCACGCCGACCACCCGCTCCGGGCGCTCGGTGACCGCCGCGATCTTGGTGATCGGGATGGCGGAGGTGTTCGACGCGAGCACGGTGTCCTCGCGGACGAGCTTGTCGAGCGTCCGGAAGATCTCGTGCTTGACCTCCAGCTTCTCGAAGACGGCCTCGACGACGACGTCGGCGTCGGCGGCGGCGTCGAGGTCGGTGGTCGTGGTGATGCGGGCGAGCGCCTCCTCGGCGTCACGCGCCTCCATCCGGCCCTTGCTCACGAACCTGTCGTACGAGGACTTGATGGCGTCCGTACCACGGGTCAGCGCCTCGTCCGTGACGTCACGCAGGACGACGTCCCAGCCGGCCTGGGCCGATACCTGGGCAATGCCGGAACCCATCAGTCCGGCTCCGATGACGGCAAGCTTCCGTGCCACTGTGCGACTCCCCTGACGCGCTGCTCGTATATGCCTCTCGGGCGGAGAGTAGCGCTCGTGAGGGTTGTTGTGACTGCTTAGTAACCCGTGTCACGTCTCACAACGTGAGATACACGTCACGTCCCACACGACGGACTTGGCGATCCTCCCCGCAGTTGAGGCCGCGGGGATCGCGACCTCAGTGACCGGAGCGCCAATTCCTTGCGGGTTCAAGCCGGTTGGCCTTTCACGGACCGGTTCGCACCGAGGTCTCCACGCCCTTTGGCCCGCATGCCGCGGGCCAGTGTGTTCTTCGCGCCCACCGTATCCGCGTGCTCGCCGTGACCGCAGGAGGTGCACACGAACGTCGCCCGGCTCTTGCGGTTGTCCGGGTGCACATACCCGCAGGCGGGGCACGTCAGGGATGTATACGCGGGGTTTGCGGTGCGCACGGTGGTACCTGTGCGGCGTGCCCTGTTGCGGACGGCACGGCCAGTTCGAAGGAGTGCCAACCCTTGCCAAGGATGGCGCGATTCGGTCCGGCCTCTTGGCGGACGCCGGTTCCGGGGGCGGCCATGGATCCCCTGGCGGTGGCCGTCGTGCTTGCCGTGCTGAGATCTTCGAGGACCACGAGGGCACTGCCACCGCGGATCTGACGTGCCGTCCGGGCGTGGAAGTCTCTGCGACGGTCACGGACCCGCCACATGACGGCCCCCGTCTTCTCCCGACAGGTTCTCCGCCGCTGGGATCGACGTCGAGTGCGAGCATGCCGCTGCTGTGGCCGCCGGTAGCGCCTGGCTTCGCCAGGGGTGATGAATCCCCGGTCAAAGAACTCGCCACCGCCGGTGGCCGCCAGGGTGACGACCTCCCGGCCCACGCCGACCCGGCCACGGTCCAGCGGCGCTGTGGGCCCTTCCCTTCCGGTCTCCACGATGAAGCTGATGTTCCAGTGCTTGCCGTCACGGGACACAGTGGCGGACTTCACTGTGCCGTCGAGCGGGCGCGACCAGCAAAACGTCATCCACCCGAGCTTCGGCACCCGTACCCGCCCCCGCTTCCGGCCCGGCCGTTCGACCGAGCGGAACAGGAACGCACGCCCGATGTCGGTCGCGAGCAGGGCAGGGCTGTCCGACGCTCTTCCAGCCCTGCCTCGGCACCGCGGAGAAGACCGTCTAGATTTGGCCGCATGGTCAATCTGACGCGCATCTACACGCGGACCGGCGACAAGGGCACGACGCACCTCGGCGACATGAGCAGGGTGCCCAAGACGGACCTGCGCATCGCCGCCTACGCCGACGCCAACGAGGCGAACGCGGTGATCGGCACCGCGATCGCGCTGGGCGGGCTCGACGAGGAGGTCGTCAAGGTCCTCACCCGCGTGCAGAACGACCTGTTCGACGTGGGCGCGGACTTGTCGACACCGGTGGCCGAGAGCCCCGAGTTCCCGCCACTGCGGGTGGAGCAGTTCTACGTCGACCGGCTGGAGGCGGACTGCGACCGCTTCCTCGCCGGACTGGAGAAGCTGCGCTCGTTCATCCTGCCCGGTGGCACGCCCGGCGCGGCCCTGCTGCACCAGGCGTGCACGGTCGTACGGCGCGCCGAGCGCTCGACCTGGGCCGCGCTGGACGCCCACGGCGAGGTGATGAACCCGCTGACCGCGACCTACCTCAACCGCCTCTCCGACCTGCTCTTCATCCTCGCCCGCCATGCGAACAAGGAGTCCGGGGACGTGCTGTGGGTCCCCGGCGGAGAGCGCTGAGGCGTTCAGCGGTCGTCCTCCCGCGCGGCGTCCCGGTCCGCCGCGGCGAGCGCGGACTCCGCGGCGGCCACCTTCTTCTGCAGGTCCACGAGACCGGACGGCGTGGGGGACGGGGAGGTCGTGGCGGCCCCATGGTGGTCGCGCGCACAGCCGGCGGTGAGTCCCACGAGGAGGGCCACCGCGGGCAGCGCCGCCCGCAGCCGGCGCGGCCTCCGCATCAGCTCCCCGCCTTCCCGCCCTCGTGGTCCGCACACCACGTCCTGACGCCGTCGAGGTCCTTCCGCCGCTGCTGAAGCGTCGTCACCAGCGACCTGCGGAAGTCGAGCCGGTCCTGGAGCAGCGTGGCGATCTCGTCGTGGCCCGCCTCCTTGGCGTTGTCCACGCGCCGCTGCAGCCGGGCCACCCAGCCCCGCACGCCCACTCCCCCGTCGAGCCGCTTCAGCGCCCGGTCGATCCGCCGGTCGATCTTCGGCACCCGCTTGCACAGCGCCTGCGCCCCGTCGCCCGTGGGCGCCGGGGCGGGCGAGCCGTCGGCCACGGCCGCCCCGGTCCCGCCCGCCAGCAGCGCCGCCGCGGCCAGCCCCACGAGCAGGGTGCGCCCGCGTCGTCGTCCGTCCACCATCTCAGTCTCCGTTTCCCGGACGGCCCTGTCGTCCGTCCGACGCCGCGGAGGCTAGGGGCCGTCTTTGTGGGAACTCTGTGACCGGTTCGTCCCTGCCGTACCGATCAGCCAGTCCCGTCGCTCCGGCAGGTCCCCGCCGGCCCGCGGCAGCCGTACCGCGAAGCGCGCCCCGACGCCGCCGGGACCCTCAGCCACCGTGACGCTCCCCCGGTGCAGCGCCGCCTGCGACGAGGCCCGCGTTGCGGGCGAGCACCTCCAGGAGCTCGAACTCACGCCGTGTGAGCTCCAGGCGCCGGCCTGCCCGGTGGGCGGTGCGTGCGGCCGGGTCGATCACCAGGTCCGCCACCCGCAGCGCGTCCCGGTCCGTGGGCGGCCGCCGGCGCAGCAGGGCACGCAGCCGCAGCACCAGTTCCTGCAGGGCGAACGGTTTGACCAGGTAGTCGTCGCCGCCCGCCTGGAGCCCGGCGATGCGGTCGGCGGTCTCGTCGAGCGCGGAGAGCATGAGGACGGGAAGGTCCTGCCCATGGTCGCGGAGCCGTGCGCACACCTCGATACCGCTCATGCCGGGCATCGACACATCGAGGACGAGCACGTCCGGCGGTGCGTCCCGGATCGCGGCCAGCGCCTCGGGACCGCTGTCGGCGGTACGGACCCGGAAGCCGCTGAGCCTCAGCCCGCGTTCCAGCGAACGGCGGATGGCCGCGTCGTCGTCCACGACGAGCACCGCACCAGGACGCCCCGACCGATCCATCCGCCCTCCCCGAGCCGCTCACCCCTCGGTCAGGGTACGGCCCTCCTCCGGACGGGCGGCAGCGGAGGCCGGGGGCTTTCCCGGGCCGCGGCGGGCAGGCCGGGGCGATCGGCCCGTGGATCACGAGGGCGCACGGGGGCCACGCGGTCCCAGAGGTCGGGGGTCCGGCCGCCCGTCGCACCGATGCACGGGCCACTGGTCCAGACCTATTGACCTATGGTCCAGACCTTTCTATTCTCGCGGCACCGCGCTCAGTCATGCCCCCGACAATCGAGGAGGCGCAGATGCGCTTCGGACACCGGGCCGCGGCAGGGATCGCGACCCTGTTGCTGCCGCTCGCCGGCCTGGTCGGCCTCACCGGCCCCTCCGTCTCCTTCGGCTTCAACGGCACCGGGGCCGGCTCCCCGTCCAACTGCACACTGAACGGGGCCGGCTGCGACGGCGGCAGCCCCCTGCCCGGGGACAACCCGCCCTCCGCGCCGGGCACCCCGACGGCCTCCGGCATCACGGACACCTCGGTACAGCTGTCCTGGCCTGCGGCCACCGACGACAAGGGCGTCAAGAACTACGACGTCCTGCGTGACGGCGCCAAGGTCGCCACGGTGACCACGACGTCGTACGCGGACACCGGCCTGAGCGCCGGCACCGACTACTCGTACACCGTCCAGGCCCGTGACACCGCCGACCAGACCGGCCCGGTCAGCGGCGCCGTCGCCGTGCACACCACGGGCGGCACCACGAACCCGCCCCCGACCTCCGGCTCCGCCGTCAAGCTCGGCTACTTCACCGAGTGGGGCATCTACGGCCGCAACTACAACGTCAAGAACCTGGTGACGTCGGGTTCCGCGTCGAAGATCACACACATCAACTACGCCTTCGGCAACGTCACCGGCGGCAAGTGTGCGATCGGCGACTCCTACGCCGACTACGACAAGGCGTTCACCGCCGACCAGTCCGTCAGCGGCGTCGCCGACACCTGGGACCAGCCGCTGCGCGGCAACTTCAACCAGCTGCGCCAGCTCAAGGCGAAGTACCCGGACATCAAGGTGCTGTGGTCCTTCGGCGGCTGGACCTGGTCCGGGGGCTTCGGGGACGCGGCCAAGGACCCGGCGGCCTTCGCGCAGTCGTGCTACGACCTGGTCGAGGACTCGCGCTGGGCCGATGTCTTCGACGGCATCGACATCGACTGGGAGTACCCCAACGCGTGCGGCCTGTCCTGCGACACCAGCGGGGCCGCGGCCTTCAAGAACGTGATGGCCGCCCTGCGCGCCAAGTTCGGCTCCTCCGCCCTGGTCACCGCGGCCGTCACCGCCGACGGCTCGGCCGGCGGCAAGATCGAGGCCGCCGACTACGCGGGCGCGGCGCAGTACGTCAACTGGTACAACGTGATGACGTACGACTTCTTCGGTGCCTGGGACGCTCAGGGCCCCACCGCTCCGCACTCCCCCCTCACCTCCTACAGCGGCATCCCGAAGGCCGGCTTCACCACGGCCGACGCGATCGCCGAGTACAAGGCGATCGGAGTGCCCGCCGGCAAGCTGCTGATCGGCATCGGCTTCTACGGCCGCGGCTGGACCGGCGTCACCCAGGACGCCCCGGGCGGCACGGCCACGGGCCCGGCGGCCGGCACCTATGAGCAGGGCATCGAGGACTACAAGGTCCTCAAGACGTCCTGCCCGGCCACCGGCACCGTCGCCGGCACCGCGTACGCGCACTGCGGCAGCAACTGGTGGTCCTACGACACCCCGGCCACCATCGGCACCAAGATGGCCTGGGCCAAGAACCAGGGCCTGGGCGGCGCCTTCTTCTGGGAGTTCAGCGGTGACACCGCGGGCGGCGAACTGGTGAGTGCCCTGAGCAACGGCCTGTCGTAACCCGGCCCCCGGCGAAGCGGGTGGGGGTGAGCCGTCAGGCCACGTTCACCCGCTGACCGGGCGGGGCCGCTTCCAGCCATGCGAGAAACCCGGTCAGCGCGTCCTCGCTCATCGCCAGTTCCAGGCGCGTACCGCGGTGATGGCAGGCCAGGATCACCGCGTCGGAGAGCAGCGCCAGTTCTTCCTCACCCTCGGGGCCGCGCCGGCCGGCCACCTCGATGGACGAACGCTCCAGCACACGGCGCGGGCGCGGGGCGTAGGAGAAGACACGGAACCATTCGACGCGGTCGCCGCTGTAGCGGGCGACGCCATAACCCCAGCCCTTGCCGCTGGTGTCGCGCTGCTCCGGGACGTTCCACCGGAGACTGCAGTCGAAGGTGCCGCCGGAGCGCTGGATGAGCCGGCGCCTGAGGCCGAAGACGAAGAGCCCCGCCGCCGCGAGTACCACGACCAATCCGCACACAGTCAGAGCGAGGACCATCGGCACCGACCTCCTCGTCTCCTAGGTAACGGAAAGGAAAAAACACCCGCATTCACCTCAGCCGCGGCCGGCACCGGATTGCTCCGGGCCGGCCGCGGCTGAGTCACATCATCACAGGGCGCTCCCCCCGCGCCCTGCCGGCACGGGAGGTGCGCCCCAAGTCAGCGCGCCGCCACCGCACGCAGTCGGACGTCCGCGCGGCGCTCGGCCAAGGCGTCGGCCTCTGCCTTGGCGCGCTCGAGCGCCCGCTCCGCACGCTGGACGTCGATCTCGTCCGACAGCTCGGCGATCTCGGCCAGCAGCGACAGCTTGTCGTCCGCGAACGAGATGAAACCGCCGTGCACCGCGGCGACGACCGTTCCACCATCACTCGTACGGATGGTCACCGGGCCCGACTCCAGCACACCGAGCAGCGGCTGGTGACCGGGCATGACGCCGATGTCGCCGGACGTGGTGCGCGCGACGACCAGGGTGGCCTCGCCGGACCAGACCTGACGGTCGGCGGCGACCATCTCGACATGCAGCTCAGCAGCCAAGGGTGGCTCCTCGGGTCACCACCCGGCGGGAGGGCCGGGTGTTGGGATCAATTCTAGTAGCCGTGCGGAGGGGGACGGGACGCGGCCCACGTTCGGGCGCGGTCTCGTCCCCCTCCACCACGAGCACGGGGTCAGGAGACGCCCAGCTCCTTCGCGTTCTTCTTCAGGTCCTCAAGACCACCGCACATGAAGAACGCCTGCTCCGGGAAGTGGTCGTACTCGCCGTCGCAGATCGCGTTGAACGCGGCGATCGACTCGTCCAGCGGCACGTCCGAACCGTCCACACCGGTGAACTGCTTGGCGGCGTGGGTGTTCTGGGACAGGAAACGCTCCACGCGACGGGCACGGTGGACGACGAGCTTGTCCTCCTCGCCGAGTTCGTCGATACCGAGGATCGCGATGATGTCCTGGAGGTCCTTGTACTTCTGCAGGATCGTCTTGACACGCATGGCGGCTTCGTAGTGGTCCTGCGAGATGTAGCGCGGGTCCAGGATCCGGGACGTGGAGTCCAGCGGGTCCACGGCCGGGTAGATGCCCTTCTCGGAGATCGGACGGGAGAGCACCGTCGTCGCGTCGAGGTGGGCGAAGGTGGTGGCCGGCGCCGGGTCGGTCAGGTCGTCCGCGGGAACGTAGATCGCCTGCATCGAGGTGATCGAGTGACCACGCGTCGAGGTGATGCGCTCCTGCAGCTGGCCCATCTCGTCGGCCAGGTTCGGCTGGTAGCCCACCGCGGACGGCATACGGCCGAGCAGGGTGGACACCTCGGAACCGGCCTGGGTGAAGCGGAAGATGTTGTCGATGAAGAACAGCACGTCCTGCTTCTGCACATCGCGGAAGTACTCCGCCATGGTCAGACCCGCCAGGGCGACGCGCAGACGGGTGCCCGGGGGCTCGTCCATCTGGCCGAAGACCAGCGCGGTCTTGTCGAGGACGCCGGACTCCTCCATCTCCTGGATGAGGTCGTTGCCCTCACGGGTGCGCTCACCGACGCCCGCGAAGACGGACACGCCCTCGTGGAGGTTGGCGACACGCATGATCATTTCCTGGATCAGCACGGTCTTGCCGACACCGGCGCCACCGAACAGACCGATCTTGCCGCCCTTGACGTACGGGGTGAGGAGGTCGACGACCTTCAGGCCCGTCTCGAACATCTCGGTCTTGGACTCGAGCTGGTCGAAGTTCGGCGCCTTGCGGTGGATCGGCCAGCGCTCGCCGTCGTACGACTCGTCGACGTTCAGCACCTCACCGAGGGTGTTGAACACCTTGCCCTTGGTGAAGTCTCCGACCGGCACGGAGATGGAGGCACCGGTGTCGGTCACCGGGGCCTGGCGGACCAGACCGTCGGTCGGCTGCATGGAGATGGCGCGGACCAGGCCCTCGCCCAGGTGCTGGGCCACCTCCAGGGTCAGCGTCTTCTTCTCGCCCGCCTTCGCCGGGTCGGCGACCTCGACGTGCAGGGCGTTGTAGATCTCGGGCATCGCGTCGACGGGGAACTCCACGTCGACGACCGGGCCGATGACCCGGGCGACGCGGCCCGTAGCCGTCGCGGTCTCAACAGTGGTGGTCATTAGTAGTCACTCCCCGCGGTCGCGTCGGCCAGGGCGCTCGCGCCACCGACGATCTCGCTGATTTCCTGGGTGATTTCGGCCTGGCGGGCCTGGTTGGCAAGCCGGGTGAGCGTCTCGATGAGCTCACCGGCGTTGTCGGTGGCCGACTTCATCGCACGACGCGTGGCGGCATGCTTCGAAGCGGCCGACTGGAGCAGCGCGTTGTAGACGCGGCTTTCCACATAGCGCGGCAGCAGGGCGTCCAGGACATCCTCCGCCGACGGCTCGAACTCGTACAGCGGCAGGATCTCGCCCTTGACGGGAGCGTCCTTGGCCACCTCGTCGAGGCTGAGCGGCAGCAGGCGGGCGTCGACCGCCGTCTGCGTCAGCATCGAGACGAACTCGGTGTAGACGATGTGGAGCTCGTCCACGCCGCCGGCCGCCGTCTCCTTCTCGATGGCCTCGATCAGCGGAGCCGCGACCTTCTTGGCGTCCGCGTACGAGGGCTCGTCGGTGAAGCCCGTCCACGACTCCGCGATCTTGCGCTCACGGAAGTTGTAGTGGGCGACACCCCGCCGGCCGACGATGTACGTGTCGACCTGCTTGCCCTCGCGCTCCAGCCGCTCCGTCAGCTGCTCCGCCGCCTTGATCGCGTTGGAGTTGAAGGCGCCGGCCAGACCGCGGTCGCTCGTCAGGAGCAGCACCGCGGACCGGGTGACCGTCTCGGCCTGGGTGGTCAGCGGGTGCTTGGTGTTCGAACCGGTGCCGACCGCCGCGACCGCCCGGGTGAGCTCGGTCGCGTACGGCGTGGAGGCCGCCACCCTGCGGTGCGCCTTGACGACGCGCGAGGCGGCGATCATCTCCATCGCCTTCGTGATCTTCTTGGTCGCGGTGACGGATCGGATGCGACGCTTGTAGACCCGGAGCTGGGCTCCCATGAGTCAGGTCCCTTCCTTACGTCACTTGGCGGCAGCGGCCGGAGTGTCCTCGCCGAGCAGCTTGCCGTCCGAGGTCTCGAACTGCTTCTTGAAGGCCGCCACGGCGTCGTCGATCGCCTGGATCGTGTCGTCCGACATCTTGCCGCCCTCCTTGATGGAGGTCATGAGGCCCTGCTCCTGGCGGTGCAGGTACTCCAGCAGCTCCTTCTCGAAGCGGCGGATGTCGGCGACCGGGACCTCGTCCATGCGGCCGTTGGTGCCGGCCCAGATGGAGACGACCTGGTCCTCGGTGGCCATCGGCTGGTACTGCGGCTGCTTGAGCAGCTCGACCATGCGCTGGCCGCGCTCCAGCTGCGCCTTCGACGCGGCGTCCAGGTCGGAACCGAAGGCGGCGAACGCCTCCAGCTCGCGGAACTGGGCGAGGTCGACGCGCAGTCGGCCGGAGACCTGGCGCATCGCCTTGTGCTGGGCGGAGCCACCGACGCGGGAGACCGAGATACCGACGTTCAGGGCCGGACGCTGACCGGCGTTGAACAGGTCGGACTCCAGGAAGCACTGGCCGTCGGTGATGGAGATGACGTTGGTCGGGATGAACGCCGAGACGTCGTTGGCCTTCGTCTCGACGATCGGCAGACCGGTCATCGACCCGGCACCCATGTCGTCGGAGAGCTTGGCGCAGCGCTCCAGCATGCGGGAGTGCAGGTAGAAGACGTCACCCGGGTAGGCCTCGCGGCCCGGCGGGCGGCGCAGCAGCAGGGACACGGCGCGGTAGGCGTCGGCCTGCTTCGAGAGGTCGTCGAAGACGATCAGGACGTGCTTGCCCTGGTACATCCAGTGCTGGCCGATGGCCGAGCCGGTGTACGGCGCCAGGAACTTGAAGCCGGCCGGGTCGGACGCCGGGGCGGCGACGATCGTCGTGTACTCGAGCGCGCCGGCCTCCTCCAGGGCGCCGCGCACGGACGCGATGGTGGAGCCCTTCTGGCCGATGGCGACGTAGATGCAGCGGACCTGCTTGTTCGGGTCGCCGGTGCGCCAGTTGTCGCGCTGGTTGATGATCGTGTCGACGGCCAGCGCGGTCTTGCCGGTCTGGCGGTCACCGATGATCAGCTGACGCTGACCACGGCCGATCGGGGTCATCGCGTCGACGGCCTTGTAGCCCGTCTCCATCGGCTCGTGCACCGACTTGCGCTGCATGACCGTGGGGGCCTGCAGCTCGAGGGCGCGGCGCGCCTCGGTCTCGATCTCGCCGAGGCCGTCGATCGGGTTGCCGAGCGGGTCGACGACGCGGCCGAGGTAGCCCTCGCCGACGGCCACGGAGAGCACCTCACCGGTGCGCTGCACCGGCTGGCCCTCCTCGATGCCGCTGAACTCACCGAGGACGATGGCACCGATCTCACGCTCCTCGAGGTTGAGGGCGAGGCCGAGGGTGCCGTCCTCGAACTTCAGCAGTTCGTTGGCCATGGCCGAGGGAAGACCCTCGACCTTCGCGATGCCGTCGCCGGCAAGGGTGACCGTACCGACCTCCTCGCGCGAGGCCGCGTCCGGCTTGTACGACTGGACGAAGTTCTCCAGCGCGTCCCGGATCTCCTCCGGCCGGATCGTGAGCTCCGCCATCTGGGTTCCCTGCTCTCCTTGTTGGGCCCGAAGTTTCTGTGGGGGTCTGGGGGCGACCCCCAGGAATCCTCTGCACGGCCCAACTCGGGCCGTAGTACTGCGTATGGAGTTGCTGCTAGCTCGCCATGCGGCGGCCGGCGTCCTCGAGTCGGTCCGCGATCGAACCGTTGATGACCTCGTCACCGACCTGCACCCTGATCCCGCCGAGGACCTCGGGGTCCACGTCGAGGTTCAGATGCATCTGGCGGCCGTAGAGCCGGGCCAGTGCGGCGCCGAGGCGCTGCCTCTGCCCGTCGCTCAGCGGTACCGCCGAGGTGACGACGGCGACCATGCGGTCACGGCGCGCGGCGGCGAGCCTGGACAGGGACTCGATTCCCGCTTCCAGGCTACGTCCACGCGGCGCGGTCACAAGGCGCGTCACCAGACGCTCGGTCGCGACGGCGGACCGGCCACCGAGCAGCCGGTGAAGCAGCTCGACCTTGGCCGCTGCGGCTGCGGCGCGGTCGGTCAGCGCGGCACGCAGCTCGGTGCTGGAGGAGACGATCCGGCCGAACCGGAACAGCTCGTCCTCGACGTCGTCGAGCGTGCCGGCCTTCTCGGCGGCGGTGAGGTCGGCGAGGTTCGCCAGTTCCTCCAGCGAGTCCACCAGGTCGCGGGACTGCGACCAGCGGGCGCGCACCATGCCGGCCAGCAGGTCCACGACCGGTTCGCCGACCTGGCCGCCGAGCAGCCGCCGGGCCAGTTCGGCCTTGGCCTCGCCCTGCTGCGCCGGGTCGGTGAGGACCCGGCGCAGGCCGGCCTCGCGGTCGAGCAGCGCGGTGACGGCGGCCAGCTCGTCGGCGAGCTGCGTCGCGTCCACGGACGTGGCGTCCGTCAGCGCGTCGAGACGCTCTCGTGCGGCGGCCAGGGCCTCGCGGCTCGCTCCGTTCATCGCGCCGCCTCGGCCTTCGAAGCGGCCTCGTCGAGCCCGTCGAGGAAGCGGTCGATGACGCGGCTCTGCCGGGCGTGGTCCTCGAGGGACTCGCCGACGAGCTTGCCGGCCAGCTCGGTGGCGAGCGCGCCGACGTCCTGCCGCAGGGCCTGCGCCGCGGCCTTGCGGTCGGCCTCGATCTGCGTGTGGCCGGCGGCGATGATCTCCTCGCGCTGCCGCTGGCCCTCCGCGCGCATCTCGGCGATCAGCACGGCACCCTGCTCCTGCGCCTCCTGGCGCAGACGCGCGGCCTCGTGCCGGGCCTCGGCGAGCTGAGCCTTGTACTGCTCCAGGACGCTCTGGGCCTCGACCTTCATGGCCTCGGCCTCTTCGATACCGCCTTCGATCGCCGCGCGACGCTCTTCCAGAACCTTGTTGATGTTCGGAAGCAGCTTCTTCCAGAAGAAGAAGAACACGATGGCGAAGGCGATGGTGCCGACGAGCAGCTCCGGACCGGCCGGGATCAGCGGGTTCTGCTTCTCCTCGGCCGCCAGCTGTACCAGGTTGGCGATCACATCAGTGCCTTTCGTCGATACGTGCCGGTCAGGGGTGGATTACTGACCGAACACGAACGGCATGACGATGCCGATGAGGGCGAGCGCCTCGCAGAAGGCGAAGCCGAGGATCTGGTTGGCACGGATCAGACCGGCGGCCTCGGGCTGACGGGCCAGGGCCTGGGTGCCGTTGCCGAAGATGATGCCGACGCCGACGCCGGGACCGATGGCAGCGAGACCGTAGCCGATGGAACCGAGGGAGCCGGAGACGCCAGCGGCGAGTTCGAGGGTCGCGGACATGCCGTTACTTCCTTCTCTTTTACGGACCGGTGGGGGTTGGCCACCGGACGATCAGGGGTTGGGGTGCGGTTCGGGGCTCAGTGGTGCTCGGCGAGAGCGCCCTGAATGTACGAGCAGGCGAGGAGCACGAAGACGTACGCCTGGACGGCCTGCACGAAGAGCTCGAAGAGGATCATGATCATGGTCATCACGAACGAGACGCCCGCTGCCGGGATCATGTAGCTGTTCAGCAGGTACCAGGAGGCGACGGTGAACATCACCAGCATCAGGTGACCGGCGAACATGTTGGCGAAGAGTCGCACGGCGTGCGTGAACGGGCGGACGAACAGGTTCGAGAAGAACTCGATGACCATGACGAGCGGCAGCACCGCGCCGAGCGACTTGTCGTAGCCCGTGACGTTCTTGAAGAAGCCGACGAAACCGTGGCGCTTGAAGGTCAGCGAGACCCAGATGAGCCAGACGGTCGCGGCGAGGACCATCGGGAAGGCGATCAACGACGAGACCGGGATCTGGGCCAGCGGGATCACGGACCAGATGTTCATGATCCAGACGAAGAAGAACAGCGAGACCATGAAGGGGACGTACTTCTCGCCCTCGCGCTTGCCGAGCGTCTCGTAGACGATCCCCCGGCGCACGAAGTCGTAGCCCGCCTCGGCCACCATCTGGAGCTTGCCGGGAACCACCTTCGCGTTGCCGAAGGCGGCCCAGAAGAAGCTGATCACGAGCCCGGTGGTGACGAGTGCGAGCAGCATCACCTTGTTGAACTCGTAGCCGCCCACGGTGAACAGCGGCTTGAAGAGGAAGGAGTTCAGGCCCGGAGCCGGAAAACCACAGCCGTTGTCGGACAGGATGCGGCAGCTCCAGTCAAAGGCGAGCTGGGTCTGGTCAGCACTCACCGCGGGCTCCTTCGGCGTGACGCATGGGTTCGGCAACCTCGTTGTGTCGGCGCGGCGCGCAGCCGCGGTTCGGCACCGGACTGGTGTTACGGATGTGGGGGCGGCTCTCGGGCATCACGCCTCGCGATTGAGCGGGCGTCAGCTCAGATGCCCTCGCCCGCGATGCCGCAGTTGGCACCGGACGATAGCAGGATCTCTCAGCCCTCTTTATCCCGGCCCTACCCCTCACGACGTGGAACCCGTCTTCTCGGGCTTCTGGCTCGTCCGGGAGTCGGGGTCGACGTAGAAGATCTTGGCCTTCATGTGGGCGCGCGCCTGCGCTGCCATCCACACGACCGTCGCGACGACGAGGGCGATCGCGAACGTCTTCGGGTTGAAGAGGGACGTGCCCTTGAAGAGGGCCACGAAGATCAGAAGCAGCAGGAGCTGGGCGACGTAGAGCATCAGCCCCATGGCCTGGAACAGCTGCGGGAGCGTTCTTGCCGTCCACTGCAGGACGTACAGCCCGATCCCCATGAACAGGAGGGCGAGTACCGTCCCGACGGCCGCGCCCAACGCCCCCTTGCCGCCGGCGACCACACCGCTGACGGCGATGACGAGCACGCCGACAGCCGCTGTGGGCGCAGCGGTCCGCAGAAGGTTCCGGGCGTCATTGGACGGCATGGCGGCAACTCCGCTTACTGAGGGGGCAGGGTGTCGTCATGGACGAGCGTAGTCCCGGGCCGAGCACAAGCCTCACGCCGAGGGGCCGTCACAGTCGGCCCTTCGGCTCTATCCCGGGGTTCTCGTGAACGGTATCACAAACTATTTGATGCGGTCTTTACCTTGGCGGTGTGCCTGCTGTCACACATGAGTGTGAACCTGCGCGTCTGCGCGAATCAGGCGCCACCTTGTCTGGTATTGAGGCGCTTTGAACCGTCAAGAACGGGCAACGTATTAGTCGGATTCTTACCTTGCGCGTCAGCGTGACGACTCGGCCTTGCGCCCTTCCAGGCGGCGACGGGGGCCCAGGGCGGTCGCACCGTTGATGCCGGCGGCGCCCGCCCCCACCGGGGTGCGGTGACCGCTCGGCCCGCTCTCGTGGACGACGGCCGGCATCGGCTGCGCGTCCTCGGCCCGGCGCCGGCGGCGGTAGCGCGGGGGCACGAAGGCCTCGGCCCAGCGCGGGGCCCGCGGCGTGAACCGCGGCAGCAGGAGCAGCACCAGACCGACCGCGCTGAGGGCCATGACGCCGAGCACGATCCACATCGACGCCGAGTTGACCGAGTACGCCAGGGCGCCGAAGGAGATCAGCGCCGACCAGAAGTACATGATCAGCACGGCCCGGCTGTGGGAGTGGCCGATGTCCAGGAGCCGGTGGTGCAGATGCCCGCGGTCCGCGGCGAACGGCGACTGGCCGCGCCAGGTGCGGCGCACGATCGCGAGGAAGAAGTCGACGACCGGGACGGCGATGATCGTCAGCGGCAGGAGCAGCGGGATGTAGACGGGGACGGTCTGGTGGACCGTCGCGCGCTCGGAACCGGAGAACAGGTTCATCGCGTCCGGGTCCACCTGGCCGGTGACCGAGATGGCGGCGGCGGCCAGCACGAGACCGATCAGCATCGACCCGGAGTCGCCCATGAAGATCCGCGCGGGGTGCATGTTGTGCGCCAGGAAGCCCAGGCACATGCCGATCAGGACGGCCGCGAACAGGGTCGCGGGGGCCGCCGCCTCCAGCCCGTAGCCGTACCAGATGCGGTAGGCGTACATGAAGAACGCGGCCGCCGCGATGCACACCATGCCGGCGGCGAGGCCGTCGAGGCCGTCGGCGAAGTTGACCGCGTTGATCGTGACGACGACCAGCGCCACGGTCAGCAGGGTGCCCTGCCACTGGGTGAGCGAGACCGTGCCGACGCCCGGGACCGGCAGCCACAGGATCGTCAGACCCTGCATGACCATGACGCCCGCGGCGATCATCTGACCGCCCAGCTTGATCAGGGCGTCGATCTCGAACTTGTCGTCCAGAACACCGATCAGCCAGATCAGGGCCGCCCCGGACAGCAGCGCCCGCGGCTCGTTCGACTTGGCGAAGACCTCGTTGAGGCTCTTGAGGTGGTCGGCGACCAGCAGACCCGCGCACAGACCGAAGAACATGGCGATACCGCCGAGCCGGGGGGTGGGTTCCCTGTGCACGTCACGGGCCCGGATCTCCGGCATCGCTCCGGCCACGATCGCGAACTTGCGTACCGGCCCTGTCAGCAGATACGTCACCGCGGCCGTGACGCAGAGCGTCAGCAGGTATTCACGCACGGGCTTCCCCACAGGTCTCGCTGGGCATCCTCAGCCCCACAGCGTAGCTTCGCGTGCATATGGTTGAGGACTAACGGGTAGCGACGATGGTTGCACGTGTGGCTGTGCGCACCGCCGCGTGAGCCCCTCACCGGCCGGGATACGGCGGAAATCCGCCGGTCAGCTCCCGCACTTCTTCACGCGCCTTCCTGACGTTCGCCGCGTCGCGCAGCACGGACGCGAACAGTGCGGCGATGCGTGCCATCTCCTTCTCGCCCATGCCCTGCGTGGTCACGGCGGCGGTGCCCAGCCTCAGGCCGCGGGCGTCCCCGTGGGGCAGCACACAGGTGTCCAGGATCATGCCGGCCGCCGCGAGCAGCCCCCGCGCGGTGCGGCCGTCGACACCGAGCGGGGAGGGATCGGCGGTCACCAGATGGGTGTCCGTCCCGCCGGTGGTGACCACCAGCCCCTCGGCGGCCAGCCCGTCGGCGAGCGCCCGGGCGTTGGCGACCACCTGGCGGGCGTACGCGGCGAAGCCCTCCGTCGCCGCCTCCCCGAACGCGACGGCCTTCGCGGCGATGGTGTGCATCTGGGCGCCGCCCTGGGTGAAGGGGAAGACGGCCCGGTCCACCCGCTCGGCAAGTTCGCTTCCGCACAGGATCATGCCGCCGCGCGGTCCGCGCAGCACCTTGTGCGTGGTGGCGCAGACGATGTCGGCGTGGGGCACCGGGCTGGGCGCCGCCTTCCCGGCGACGAGCCCGATCGGATGGGCGGCGTCCGCGATGAGGTACGCGCCCACCTCGTCGGCGACCTCCCGGAAGAAGGCGTAGTCGATGTGGCGCGGATAGGAGATGGACCCGCAGACGATGGCCTTCGGGCGGTGGCTGCGGGCCAGGGCGCGCACCTGCTGGTGGTCGATGAGCCCGGACTCCGCCTCGACCCCGTAGCCGACGAAGTCGAACCAGCGGCCGGAGAAGTTGGCCGGCGAGCCGTGCGTGAGGTGGCCGCCGTGCGACAGCCCGAGGGCCAGCACGGTGTCGCCGGGCCTGAGCAGGGCGGCGTACGCGGCGAGCACCGCGGACGACCCCGAGTGCGACTGCACATTGGCGTGCTCCGCCCCGAACAGCGCCCTGGCACGCTCCACGGCCAGGCGCTCGGCGACGTCGACGATCTCGCACCCGCCGTGGTACCGGGCGCCGGGATAGCCCTCGGCGTACTTGTTGGCCAGCGGGGAGCCGAGAGCGGCGAGCACCGCCGGCGAGGTGAAGTTCTCGGCGGCGATGAGCTGCAGCGTCGTCGACTGCCGGGCGAGTTCCCCGAGGAGGATCTCGGCCATCTCGGGGTCCTGCCGGCGCAGCGCGCCGGCCTCCGGGGTGAGGGTGACGGCCATGGTGGGCTCCGGACGTCGGGGGGACGTGGGTCCACTGTAGGCCCGTGGTCCGCGCGCCGCCCGGCCGTCAGGTCCGCGCGCGTACTCCGGTCAGCGCCGTCACCACCGGATCGAGTGCCTGCTGGATCTCGTCCCCGATCGAGCGGAAGAACGGCAGCGGCGCCCCGTAGGGGTCGTACACCTCGTCCGCGTCCGCCGTGGGCGCCAGCAGCCAGCCGCGCAGGGCCGCCGCCGCACGGACCAGGGCGCGGGCCCGCGCCACGACACCGTCCTCCAGGGGAGGCAGCGTCGCGGGGTCTATCGCCCGCACCAGACGGGTGAACTCCTTCAGTGTGAAGGTGCGCAGCCCCGCGGAGTGGCCCATGGAGATGACCTGGGCACGGTGGTCGCGGGTCGCGGTGAGGACCAGGTCGGCGCGGATGACGTGCTCGTCCAGGAGTTCGCGGCCGACGAACCCGGAGGCGTCCGCGCCGAAGTCCGCGAGGACGGCCTCGGCGTTCGCCTCCATGGGCGCGCCCTCGTGGCCCCAGGTGCCCGCGCTCTCCACGATCAGCCCGCCCCACAGCGGGTCCCCCAGCCGGTCCGCGAGGGCGTGCCGGGTCAGCCGCTCGGTGATCGGCGAGCGGCACACGTTGCCGGTGCTGACGTAGAGGATGCGGAAGGCGTCGCGGGGAGGTCCCGGTGGTACCGCGTTCCCCGTCTCGCCCCCGTTGCCTATGCCGCGCATGGGGGTCCCCCCTGCTCATGGGGATGCTCCCGGTCGGGGGCTGTCAATTCGCCACCTCGAGGTCGGGGACGACCTTGCGCAGCTCCTCGGGCGACAGCGCGCCCTGGCGCAGCAGGACCGGCACCTTGCCGGTGACGTCCACGATCGACGAGGGGACGTTGCCGGGGGTCGGGCCGCCGTCCAGGTAGACGGAGACGGAGTCGCCGAGCATGTCCTGCGCGGCGTCGCAGTTCTCCGGTGCCGGGTGGCCGGTCAGGTTCGCGGAGGAGACGGCCATCGGGCCGACCTCCGTCAGCAGCTCGATGGCGACCGGGTGCAGCGGCATGCGCACGGCGACGGTGCCCCGGGTGTCCCCCAGGTCCCACTGCAGGGACGGCTGGTGCCTGGCGACGAGCGTGAGGGCCCCCGGCCAGAACGCGTCGACCAGTTCCCAGGCCATCTCGGAGAAGTCCGTGACGAGGCCGTGCAGGGTGTTGGGGGACCCGATGAGCACGGGCGTGGGCATGTTGCGACCCCGCCCCTTGGCGTCCAGCAGGTCGGCCACGGCCTCCGAGGAGAACGCGTCGGCGCCCACGCCGTACACGGTGTCGGTGGGCAGCACCACGAGTTCGCCACGGCGGACGGCGGACGCGGCCTCACGCAGACCGGTCACGCGGTCGGTCGCGTCGTTGGTGTCGTATCGCCGTGCCATGTCTAGCGGGCCTCCTCGTACGCGTACTGCTGGATGAAAGTCTTCGGAGCGGACGTGCCCCACGCAATGCCGCGCGCCGTGCTCACGGCAGCGCCTTGCGGGCGGTCGCGAAGCGGGGTCGGTTGTTGAGGTCGGGGTGGTCGGCCGCGTCGGCCCAGCCCCGCTCCTCGGTGAAGATCCACGGCACCTGGCCGCCCTGCTTGTCGGCGTGCTCGATGACGACGACGCCGCCGGGCCGCAGCAGCCGGTGCGCGGTGCGCTCCAGCCCGCGGATGAGGTCCAGTCCGTCCTCGCCGGAGAACAGGGCCAGCTCCGGGTCGTGGTCGCGGGCCTCGGGCGCGACGTACTCCCACTCGGTGAGCGGGATGTACGGCGGGTTGGAGATGACCAGGTCGACCTGCCCGTCGAGGTCGTGGAAGGCGTCCCGGGCGTCGCCCTGGCGCAGGTCGACCCTGGAGCCCGCCATGTTCCTGCGGGTCCACTCCAGGGCGTCCTCGGACAGTTCCACGGCGTGCACGCGCGAGCGCGGCACCTCCTGGGCGAGGGCGAGCGCGATGGCGCCCGAGCCGGTGCACAGATCGACGATCAGCGGCTCGACGACGTCCATCGCGCGCACGGCGTCTATCGCCCAGCCGACGACCGACTCGGTCTCCGGGCGCGGTACGAACACCCCGGGCCCGACCTGGAGTTCCAGGTAGCGGAAGTAGGCGCGCCCCGTGATGTGCTGGAGCGGCTCGCGCGCCTCGCGGCGGGCGATGACCTCCCAGTAGCGGGCGTCGAAGTCCGAGTCCTTCACGGAGTGCAGCTCGCCCCGCTTGACGCCGTGCACGAACGCGGCGAGCTCCTCCGCGTCGTTGCGCGGCGAGGGCACGCCCGCGTCGGCCAGCCGCTGGGTGGCCTGGGCCACCTCCGCGAGCAGCACGCTGCGGGAGACCGGGGGCCGTCCCCCAAGATTCTGCTGCACGCTGGTCCTCCGGTGCTTGGTCCTTACGTACGGGTCCTTGCGTACGGGTCCTTACGCGGCTGCGAGCTTGGCGGCCGAGTCCGCGTCGACGCATGCCTGGATCACGGCGTCGAGGTCGCCGTCCAGGACCTGGTCCAGGTTGTACGCCTTGAAGCCGACGCGGTGGTCCGAGATGCGGTTCTCCGGGAAGTTGTAGGTGCGGATCTTCTCGGAGCGGTCCACGGTGCGGACCTGGCTGCGGCGGGCGTCGGCGGCCTCCTTCTCGGCCTCCTCCTGCGCCATGGCGAGCAGCCTGGAACGCAGGATGCGCAGCGCCTGCTGCTTGTTCTGCAGCTGGCTCTTCTCGTTCTGGCAGGAGGCGACGACCCCGGTCGGGACGTGGGTGATGCGCACGGCGGAGTCGGTCGTGTTGACGGACTGGCCGCCGGGGCCGGAGGAGCGGTAGACGTCGATGCGCAGGTCGCTGGGGTTGATCTCGATGTCGACCTCCTCCGCCTCCGGTGTGACGAGCACACCGGCCGCCGAGGTGTGGATACGGCCCTGTGACTCCGTCGCGGGCACGCGCTGCACACGGTGCACCCCGCCCTCGTACTTCAGGCGGGCCCACACGCCCTGGCCGGGCTCGGTCTGACCGCGGGACTTCACGGCGACCTGGACGTCCTTGTAGCCGCCGAGCTCGGACTCGGTGGAGTCGATGATCTCGGTCTTCCAGCCGACGCGCTCGGCGTACCGCAGGTACATGCGCAGCAGGTCGCCGGCGAACAGGGCGGACTCGTCACCGCCCGCGCCCGCCTTGATCTCAAGGATGACGTCCTTGTCGTCGCTGGGGTCGCGCGGGACCAGCAGGAAGCGCAGCTTCTCCGTCAGCTCCTCGCGCTGCTTCTCCAGCTCCTTGACCTCGGCCGCGAACTCCGGGTCGTCGGCGGCCAGTTCACGCGCGGTCTCGATGTCGTCACCGGTCTGCCTCCAGGAGCGGTACGCGGCGACGATCGGGGTGAGCTCGGCGTAGCGCTTGTTGAGCCTGCGCGCGTTGGCCTGGTCGGCGTGGACCGACGGATCAGCGAGCTTCTTCTCCAGGTCGGCGTGCTCTCCGACCAGTTCCTCGACCGCCTCGAACATCTCCGGCTCCCATGCGATGTCCCCCGCCCGGGCGAGCGTCTGGGACGTGTGTACGACGAACAGTGGCTGCACCGCAAAGCGCCGGTCCCGGCGCCCCCGCTGCATCGCGCGGAGGCACCGGAGACCGGCGCTGTGAACTCGCTACTTCTTGGCAGCGGCAGCCTTGCCGAAGCGGGCCTCGAAGCGGGCCACACGGCCACCGGTGTCGAGGATCTTCTGCTTGCCCGTGTAGAACGGGTGGCACTCGGAGCAGACCTCGGCCCGGATCGTGCCGGACTCGATCGTGCTGCGGGTGGTGAACGACGCGCCGCAGGTGCAGCTGACCTGCGTCTCGACGTACGCGGGGTGGATGTCGCGCTTCAAGGTGTCTCCTAGATTCCGGGAGGGCGCCGGGTCGCGGCCGCGGGGTGCGGACGCGTGAACCGGAACCGGCGTACCAGTCTGCCAGGACTGGCCGTATCCCCCAAAACCAGGGGCACAGGCGATCTATTCCCGCTCGCCCCGCGACCCCTCACGAGGAGGTCACGACGCCCTTGGCCTCGCCCGTGGCCGTTCCCTTCGTCGCGCTCGCCGGGATCGGCGCGTCGTTCTTCAGGGCGTCCCACACCAGCCTGGCCTTGGCCGTCGCCATGATGACGCGGTTGGGGTTCGCCGGGGCGTACCGGACCGGCATCGTCACCATGGTCATGTGCGAGGAACCGATGCCCTTCAGCCCGCCCGCGAAGGACGCCAGATCCCTGACGGAGGCCAGGCCCGAGTCGGTGGTGACGGCCTTGGTCGCGGTGTCGGCGAGCTCCACCAGCCTGGCCGGGTCGGACAGGGCGCCGATGTGCTCGATCCGGTTGACGAGGGCCTTGACGAAAGCCTGCTGGAGCTGGATGCGGCCGAGGTCGGAGCCGTCGCCCACGCCGTGCCGGGTGCGGACCAGGCCGAGCGCCTGCCGTCCGTCGAGGGTGTGGGTGCCGGCCTTCAGGTCGAGGTGGCTGCTCTTGTCGTCGATGTCCTTGGTGGTGGTCACGCGGACGCCGCCGAGGTCGTCGATCAGCTTCCGGAAGCCGGCGAAGTCGACCTCGATGTAGTGGTCCATGCGGATGCCGCTGATCGACTCCACGGTCTTCACGACACAGGCGGCGCCTCCGACGGAGTACGCCTCGTTGAACATGGAGCCGGGGGCGGCAGCGTGGGTGACGCCCTTGGTGTCGGTGCACTCGGGGCGGTCGACGAGGGTGTCGCGCGGGATGGACACCACACCGGCCCGCTTGTGGCCCTTGTAGACGTGCACGATCATCGCCGTGTCGGAGCGGGCGCTGCCGTCGTCGGTGCCGCCGCCCAGCGCCCTGTTGCCGCCGGAGCGGCTGTCCGAGCCGAGGACCAGGATGTTCTCGGAACCGTTGTCGATCTTCGCGGGCCGGTTGTTGCCCAGGGCCTGGTCGATGTCGACGCTCTTGATGTTGCCGCTGAGCTTGACGTACAGGTAGCCGACGCCGGTGCCGCCGAGCACGAGGATGCCCGCCGCGATCCAGGCGGCGACGAGGAGGGGCCTGCGCCGTGTGCCGCTTTCCCCTCGCCGGCCCCCGGTCCGGTGGGGCGGGCCGCTCGCGGCGTCGTCAGGTATGCCGGAGTCCGGCGTGCTCTCGGCGGGCATGTGCTCCTCGGTCCTGGTCCGGTCAGTCACCTTGGCGAGTGACCCCATCGCTCCATGGTCACTCCGACCGGTCAGACGGAGAAACCGGGAGACGGGTTGCACAACGCCCCGGGCACATGCCGCCCCGGTGCCCCGCGCGGAGGTGTCGGCCCTTCCCGGAGCGCACCTGAGCCCTTCCCGGAGCGCGCCTGAGCCCTTCCCCGAGCGCGCCTGAGCCCTTCCCCGAGCGCGCCTGAGCCCTTCCCCGAGCGCGCCTGGGCCCGCCCGCGGCCGCCGGGTCCGCGCTCGTACGGCTCAGGGCCGTCCCCGTCGCAGGAGCGGCCCTGAGCACGGTTGCGGCGTTGCCGGCGCCATCAGCCGAAGAGGTTGGCTCTCCCCGGCCGCTGCCGGCCTCGACCCGGCTCCTGGACACCACAGGGGCCACGCCGGTGCCTTTGTGCAGCCACAGCACGCCGCAGCCGTCCAGGGCGGGCAGGCGGGTGCCGAACAGCCCGTTGCCCTTGCCCGCCGGCCATGGGCCTGCCCGAAAATGCGTTCCCCCACTTCGGTGCGCTGATCGCACAAGGCAGAAGTCCCGCTCCGTCACCCAGGTGACGGAGCGGGACTTCACAGCACGCGGACGGCCGGCCTCGGCTCAGTCGCCGTTGCCCGGAGCCGGCGTCGTCTTCTGGATCTGCATCAGGAACTCGACGTTCGACTTCGTCTGCTTCATCTTGTCGAGGAGCAGCTCGATCGCCTGCTGCTGGTCGAGCGCGTGCAGCACCCTGCGCAGCTTCCAGACGATGCCGAGTTCCTCGGCGCCGAGCAGGATCTCTTCCTTGCGGGTGCCGGACGCGTCCACGTCCACCGCCGGGAAGATGCGCTTGTCGGCGAGCTTCCGGTCGAGCTTGAGCTCCATGTTGCCGGTGCCCTTGAACTCCTCGAAGATCACCTCGTCCATGCGGGACCCGGTGTCCACCAGTGCGGTGGCGAGGATGGTCAGCGAGCCGCCGTCCTCGATGTTGCGGGCCGCGCCGAAGAAGCGCTTCGGCGGGTACAGCGCGGTCGAGTCGACACCACCGGACAGGATGCGGCCGGACGCCGGGGCGGCGAGGTTGTACGCACGGCCCAGACGCGTGATCGAGTCGAGCAGCACGACGACGTCGTGGCCCAGCTCGACCAGCCGCTTGGCGCGCTCGATGGCGAGCTCGGCGACCGTGGTGTGGTCCTCAGCCGGGCGGTCGAAGGTCGAGGAGATGACCTCGCCCTTGACCGACCGCTGCATGTCGGTGACCTCTTCCGGACGCTCGTCGACGAGGACGACCATCAGGTGGCACTCGGGGTTGTTGTGGGTGATCGCGTTGGCGATCGCCTGCATGATCATGGTCTTGCCGGTCTTCGGCGGGGCCACGATCAGACCGCGCTGGCCCTTGCCGATCGGCGACACCAGGTCGATGATCCGGGTGGTCAGCACGCCCGGGTCGGTCTCCAGGCGCAGCCGGTCCTGCGGGTACAGCGGGGTCAGCTTGTTGAACTCCGGGCGACCGCGGCCGTGTTCGGGCGCCATGCCGTTGACGGAGTCGAGGCGCACCAGCGCGTTGAACTTCTCGCGGCGCTCGCCCTCCTTCGGCTGGCGGACCGCGCCGGTGACGTGGTCGCCCTTGCGCAGGCCGTTCTTGCGGACCTGGGCGAGGGAGACGTACACGTCGTTGGGACCCGGCAGATAGCCCGACGTGCGGATGAAGGCGTAGTTGTCGAGGATGTCCAGGATGCCCGCGACGGGGATCAGGACGTCGTCCTCGGCGAGCTGCGGCTCGGCGATCTCGTCGCGGCCGCGACGGCCCCGGCGGTCGCGGTAGCGGCCGCGACGGCCCCGGCGGCCGCCCTCGAAGTCGTCGTCGTCCTGACGGTCCTGCCGGCCGCCACCCTGCTGCTGGCCCTGCTGCTGGCGCTGCTGGCCGCCCTGGCCCTGCTGCTGGTCGTCGCCCTTGCCCCGGCGGTCCCGGTCGCGGTCACGGTCACGGCCGCGCTCGCGGCGGTCGCGGCGACGGCCCTCGCCGCCCTCACCGGCGTCGCCCTGCGGCTGCGCCTGCTGGGGCTGGGCCGAGGTCTCGGCCTTCGGCTCGCTCTTCGCCTCGGCGGTGACGGTCTCGGGGCTGCCGGCCTCGGCCGTGGCGCGGCGACGGCGGCGCTCGCCGCCCGTGTCGTCGCCGGCTCCCTGGCCGGGGATCTCGATCTGCTGCGTGGCCGTGGCCACGGCCTGCTCGGCCTTGGGCTCGGCCGCCGCGGCGGCCTCGTCGCCGGTACGGGTCCGGGAGGTGGCCCGGCGCTTCGGCTTGGCCTCGGTGGCGTCCGCGGCCTTGGCCGCGCCGCCTCCCCCGGCGCCCGAAGCGGCCTGGGAGGCACCCCCGGCCTGCGCCTCCTTGATGACCTCGATCAGCTGGCTCTTGCGCATGCGCGCGGTGCCCCTGATACCGAGGCCGGATGCGACCTGCTGCAGCTCGGCCAGCACCATGCCCTCGAGGCCGGTACCGCGGCGCCGCCGGGAGCCGGCACCGGTGGCAGGCGCGGAGGCGTCCGTGGCGGGCGCGGCAGCGGTCTCCTCGACACGTGCGCCCATCAGATCGGTGGTGTCGCTCACGAAGGGTCCTTCCCTGGAGCGGACGTCGGCCTGTCTGGCTCGGCGACCGGTTGTGCTGTCCGGCTTCGGTCCCGTCTGGGTGGACCGTGCCGGGGCGGTGGTCCGCCAAAGCGGCGGAGGAAATATCTGGTGATGGCGCTTCCCGAAGCCGTGGCACCCGGTTTTGTGTCACGCGGCTCGGTCACGCCGATTCCGGAGCGTGCTCGGCAACCCGCTCAGCATCCGCGTACGACGTACCGCGCGCGTACGAGATACGGAACACAGGGCGACTTGGGAAGCTCCCGGAAGAATGGTTGTCCCGGACGGGGACACGAAGCACCTCGCCATGGCGGGGTCGGGTGCAGACTTGAGGTTAACACTACCGGATCCAACAAACATTCCCCCTCTCGAAATCCGGCAACCGTGTGTCAGGGCGCAAGCGGCAGCACGCTCGCTCCCTGGCTGTCCGTCTCCAGCCGGTTGGCGGCCCAGCCCTCGCCCGCCAGGTCGGCCACCTTGTCGGCGCTGGCGCCGTCGGCCAGCGCCAGGACCGTGGGGCCCGCGCCGGAGATCACCGCGGGGATGCCGTCCGCCCGCAGCCGCTCCACGAGCGCCGCGCTCTCGGGCATGGCCGGGGCGCGGTACTCCTGGTGCAGGCGGTCCTCGGTGGCGGGCAGCAGCAGCTCGGGGCGCCGGGTGAGGGCCTCGACCAGCAGGGCGGCGCGGCCGGCGTTGGCGGCGGCGTCGACGTGCGGCACGGCGCGCGGGAGCAGTCCGCGGGCCGTTTCGGTCAGGACCGGCTTTCCGGGTACGAAAACCACCGGAACGATGGAATCGGCGGGGTCCAGGCGGATCGCCCGCGCGGCGCCGCGCTCCATCCAGGAGATGGTGAAGCCGCCGAGCAGACAGGCGGCGACGTTGTCCGGATGGCCCTCGATCTCGGTGGCGAGCTCCAGGAGCGCGGCGTCGTCGAGCCGGCTGTCGCCGCCTATCGTCACCGCGCGGGCGGCGACGATGCCGGCGCAGATGGCGGCGGAGGAGGAGCCGAGGCCACGGCCGTGCGGGATGCGGTTGGCGCAGACGATCTCCAGGCCGCGCGGCTGCCCGCCCAGGACGTCGAAGGCGGCGCGCAGGGACCGTACGAGGAGGTGGCTCTCGTCACGTGGGAGCGTCTCGCTGCCCTCACCTGCGATGTCGATGTGCAGCCCGGAGTCGGCCACCCGGACGACCACGTCGTCGTAGAGCCCCAGCGCGAGGCCGAGGGCGTCGAAGCCCGGGCCGAGGTTGGCGCTGGTGGCGGGGACGCGCACCCGGACGGCGGCGGCGCGGAAGGCTGGACCGGCCATCGCTCGATGACTCTCCTTGAGCTGCGTGATGGTCGAATGAGATTCGATACGTGCGGAAGACCCGAAGGCCGCAAGGACGGCGCGGCACCGCGTCATATGCGGTGGGCGGGTTCAGTACAGCCTATCGAAGGAAGGTTCTGCGGCGACATAGGGCGCACAGGAGGCGCACGATGCGTGTCGTAAGCCCCCTGTGCCCCCTCTGTCGGGTGCCAACAGGGTTATCCCCCGCAAACGGCCCGGTTACGCGAGTCCGAGCCGCTCGGCCGCAGTCACCGCGTCCACCGGTACCGTGACCGGCTGCGGGGCGCCCGCGACGGCCCAGTCGGGGTCCTTGAGGCCGTTGCCGGTGACCGTGCAGACGATGGTCTGGCCCGGGTCGACCTTGCCCTGCTCGGCGGCCTTCAGCAGACCGGCCACGGACGCCGCGGAGGCGGGCTCCACGAAGACGCCCTCCTGCGCGGCCAACAGCCGGTAGGCACGCAGGATCTCACGGTCCGTCACCTCGTCGATGAGGCCGCCCGACTCGTCCCGCGCCGCCAGGGCGTACTTCCAGGACGCCGGGTTGCCGATGCGGATGGCCGTGGCGATGGTCGACGGGTCCTTGACGACCTCACCGCGCACGATGGGGGCCGAACCGGACGCCTGGTAGCCCCACATCCGCGGGGTCCGCCCGGCGACGCCGTCGGCCGCGTACTCCTTGTAGCCTCTCCAGTACGCGGTGATGTTGCCCGCGTTGCCCACCGGCAGGACATGGATGTCGGGCGCCTCGCCGAGCATGTCCACGATCTCGAAGGCCGCGGTCTTCTGGCCCTCGATGCGCACCGGGTTGACCGAATTGACCAGCGCGACCGGGTAGTTGTCGGACAGCGCCCGGGCGAGCGTGAGGCAGTCGTCGAAGTTTCCGTCCACCTGGAGGATCTTCGCGCCGTGCACGAGGGCCTGGCCCATCTTGCCGAGCGCGATCTTGCCCTGTGGCACGAGGACGGCGGACACCATGCCCGCGCGCACCGCGTAGGCGGCGGCGCTCGCGGAGGTGTTGCCGGTGGAGGCGCAGATGACGGCCTTCGCGCCCTCCTCCTTGGCCTTGGAGATGGCCATGGTCATGCCGCGGTCCTTGAAGGACCCGGTGGGGTTGGCACCCTCCACCTTGAGATGGACGTCACAGCCGGTGCGCTCGGAAAGCACCTGCGCGGGCACGAGCGGCGTACCGCCCTCGCGGAGGGTGACGACCGGCGTACCGTCCGACACCGGCAGCCGGTCCCGGTACTCCTCGATGATTCCGCGCCACTGGTGGGTCATTGCTGGTTACTCTCCTTCAACCCGCATGATGCTGGCGACACCCCGCACGGTGTCGAGGCTGCGCAGCGCCTCGACGGTCCCGTCCAGGGACGCGTCGGACGCACGGTGGGTGACGACGACGAGGGACGCCTCCCCGTCCTTGCCCTGCTGGCGAACCGTATCGATCGAGACGTCATGCTCGGCGAACACGGTGGCGACCTGGGCGAGAACACCCGGTTTGTCCGCGACGTCGAGGCTGATGTGGTACCGCGTGACGACGTCCCCCATCGGCGAGACGGGCAGGGCGGCGTACGCGGACTCACCTGGCCCGGTGGCGCCGCTGAGCCGGTTGCGGCACACCGCGACGAGATCACCGAGGACGGCGGACGCGGTGGGCGCACCCCCCGCGCCGGGCCCGTAGAACATGAGCTGACCGGCGGCGTCGGACTCCACGAAGACGGCGTTGTACGCACCGCGCACGGAGGCGAGCGGGTGGGTCAGCGGAATCATGGCGGGGTGCACGCGCGCGGTGACCGAGCCCCCGTCGGCGGCGCGCTCACAGATCGCGAGCAGCTTGATGGTGCAGCCCATCTCCTTCGCCGAGGCGAAGTCGGCCGCGGTGACCTCGGTCATGCCCTCGCGGTAGACGTCGTCGAGGCGCACGCGGGTGTGGAAGGCGATCCCGGCGAGGATGGCGGCCTTGGCGGCCGCGTCGAACCCCTCGACGTCGGCGGTCGGGTCGGCTTCCGCGTACCCCAGGGCGGTGGCCTCGTCGAGGGCCTCCTGGTACCCGGCCCCCGTGGTGTCCATCTTGTCGAGGATGAAGTTGGTCGTCCCGTTGACGATGCCGAGCACCCGGTTGACCTTGTCGCCGGCGAGGGACTCGCGCAGCGGCCGGATCAGCGGGATGGCCCCGGCGACGGCGGCCTCGTAGTACAGGTCCCCGCCGTTCTCCTCGGCCACCGCGTGGAGCGCGGCCCCGTCCTGGGCGAGGAGGGCCTTGTTGGCGGACACGACCGACGCGCCGTGCTCGAAGGCGGTGGTGATGAGCGTACGGGCGGGCTCGATCCCCCCGATGACCTCGACCACGACGTCGATGTCGCCGCGTTTGACGAGGGCGGTGGCATCGGTGGTGATCAGCTCGGGGTCGATGCCCTCACGCACCTTGGAGGGCCTGCGGACCGCGACCCCCGCCAGCTCCACGGGCGCCCCGATCCGCGCCGCGAGGTCGTCGGCGTGCGTCGTCATGATGCGCGCCACCTCTGAGCCGACGACCCCACAGCCCAGCAGCGCCACCTTCAGCGGACGCGTACGCATCATCCGACCTCGTTTCCTCATGCGGTCTACGGTTTGACCAGTCTCACTCACCGGACGGGGCTTTCTGCCCTTCGTCCGGATCGTGAGACGTTTATTTCATTTTGTCAGCGGCGCTGAACAGGAAGATCTTCCGCCGCTCCCGGCCCCTGCTCCGTCCGTCACCTGACGTCGAGGCGCAGGAGGTCCGCTCCTCCTCCGTCACCCGACGTCGAGGCGCAGGAGGTTCCACTCCTCCTCCGTCACCCGACATCGAGGCGCAGGAGGTCCTCCTCCGTCTCGCGACGGACGATCACGCGGGCCTCGCCGTCGCTCACGGCGACGACGGGCGGACGCAGCACGTGGTTGTAGTTGCTGGCCATGGACCGGCAGTACGCGCCCGTGGCGGGCACGGCGATGAGATCACCGGGCGCCAGGTCCGCGGGCAGGAAGGCGTCGCGTACGACGATGTCACCGCTCTCGCAGTGCTTGCCGACGACGCGGCTCAGCATGGGCTCGGCGTCGGATGCGCGGGAGGCGAGGGCGACGCTGTACTCGGCGTCGTACAGCGCGGTGCGGATGTTGTCGGACATGCCGCCGTCGACGGAGACGTACGTGCGCAGCCCGTCGAGGGGCTTGATGGTGCCGACCTCGTACAGCGTGAAGGCGGTCGGCCCGACGATGGCGCGCCCGGGCTCGACGGAGATGCGCGGGGTGCGCAGCCTCGCGGCCTCGCACTCCCGGGAGACGATCTCACCGAGGGCCTTGGCGATCTCGTGCGGCTCACGGGGATCGTCGTCACCGGTGTACGCGATCCCGAGCCCGCCGCCGAGGTCGATCTCGGGCAGTTCGACGCCGTGCTCGTCCCGGATGTCCCTGAGGAGCCCCACCACGCGGTGGGCGGCGACCTCGAACCCGGACATGTCGAAGATCTGCGAGCCGATGTGGCTGTGGATGCCGACGAGTTCGAGCCCGTCGAGCCGCAGCGCACGCCGCACGGCCTCGGCGGCCTGCCCGCCGGCGAGCGGGACCCCGAACTTCTGGTCCTCGTGGGCGGTGGCGATGAACTCGTGCGTGTGGGCCTCCACGCCGACGGTGACCCGGATCTGCACCCGCTGCCGCCTGCCGAGCGACTCGGCGATGTGGGCGACGCGCACGATCTCCTGGAAGGAGTCGAGGACGATGCGCCCGACACCGCTCTCGATCGCCCTGGTGATCTCCTCGGTGGACTTGTTGTTGCCGTGGAACGCGATGCGCTCGGCGGGCATGCCGCCGGCGAGCGCGGTGGCGAGCTCACCTCCGGAGCACACGTCGAGGTTGAGCCCTTCCTCGTGCAGCCAGCGCACGACGGCGCGGGAGAGGAACGCCTTGCCGGCGTAGAAGACGTCGGCGTCGGCCCCGAAGGCGGAGCGCCAGGCCCGGGCCCGGGCCCGGAAGTCGGCCTCGTCGACGAAGTAGGCGGGAGTGCCGAACCGCTCGGCGAGCGTCTTCACGTCGAGGCCCCCGACGGTCACGACACCGTCGTCGTCGCGGCCGACGGTCTGCGCCCACACCTTGGCGTCGAGGGCGTTGAGGTCGGCGGGCGGGGCGGAGTAGTGGCCCTCGGGCAGGACATCGGCGTGGCGGGGCCCGGCGGGGTGTGCTGAACGGCTCATGACGGTCGGTGCTTTCTCGCGGGTCTCAAAGGTAGTCGGGGGCGCTGATGCCGAGCAGGGACAGACCGCCGGCCAGCACCGTCCCGGCGGCTTCGGCAAGGGCGAGCCGGGCCCGGTGGGCGGCCGAGGGTTTCTCGTCGCCGAGCGGGAGCACGGTGTGCTGGAAGGCGAGCAGGGCGTCGGCGACACCGACGAGATACCGGGCGAGCCGATCGGGCGCGCGGTGGGTGGCCGCCTGGGTGAGGGTGGGGGGGTAGGCGGCGAGGGTTTGGAGGAGGGGGGTGGTGGGAGTGGTGACGGCGGGGAGATTTGGCTCGTGGGGCCAGTGGGGCCGGGGGGGCCGGTGGGGCCCATAGGGGTGCGGCCGGTGGGGCCCGTGCGGCGCCTGGGTCCCTTGGGGCCCGTCTTGGGACGTGTGGGTTACAGGGGCGCCTTGGGTTCCATGGGTTCCATGGGTTCCATGGGTTCCCTCGGCTCCGTGCGGCCCGTCGGCCGCGTGGGCTCCGTATGGCCCGTCGGCCGTGTGGGCTCCGTATGGCCCGTCGGCCGTGTGGGCTCCGTATGGCCCGTCGCAGACATCGCCGGGGACGGCGCCGAAGCCCAGCCGGGCGGCGTTGCGGGTGAGCGCACGGACACGGGCATGGGCGTAGCGGACGCGGAAGAGGGGGTTGCTCTCCCGCTGCAGCAGATGGTCGGCGGTGATCCGGGGCCGGTCGTGCGGGGCGGGGTGGAGCAGGGCCCAGCGGGCGGCGTCGGCGCCGAGGGGGGCGGGATCCTCCGGGGCGGGGACGGGACGGAGGTCGACGGGCTCTCCGGGGCGGGCGTGGTGGACCTCGGCGCGGCCGCCCTGGGTGGCGATGATGCGGACGAGGGTGTCGGCCACCACTTCGGCGCGGATGTCGTAGGGGATGCGGAGGCGGATCACCTGGTGGGCGAGGGTGGGGGTGTGCCCGTACGGGGTGGCAGTGCTGTCGCCGGTTTCACCGCCGGGACGGACGTGCTTGCCGCCGGGACGACCGTCTCCCCCGCTGCGGCGGTCGAGGATCTCGCGGACGAGGGCGGTGGTGGCGGCGGCCCGTTCGAGGTGGATGTTGAGGAAGCCGGGCCCGGTGATCTCGACGTCGGCGATGCCGGCGGTGCCGCGGATGTGGGGCCGCAGGATCTCGGCGACATCCAGAGGGGCCCGTCCTGCCGGGCGTGCGAGCTGAAGGGCGATGTTGGTCGCATAGTCGCCACGGCCACCGGGCCCGGGCGGAGTGACCACGGCACGTGCGGGCACGGGCACGCTCAGTTCCCCGCCGTCCACAGCAGTACGCACCGCGCGCAGCACGGTGCAGGAGAGCTCGACGGGAGTCACGGGACAAGGGTATGGGAGGAGGGGGGTGGGTATGCGAGCAGGTTTGGCTTGGGTCCGGGATGTGGGACGGGGGGCCGGGTAGGGCGCTGATCTGGGGTGGGGAGGAGTGCGGGTGCGGTCACGGAGGGTGCGGTCACGGAGGGTGGGGGCGCTGATGTGGGGCGGGGAAGGGGCGGACAAGGGGCATGGGCGCGCTGGGGCGGGATGCGATGGCTTGGGTGCGGCGGGGGCCATGGGGCCGCTACCTGGAGCGGTGGGGCCAGGGGCCGGGCCGGGATGGGACGAGATCCGGGGCCAGACCCTCCGCGGGACAGGGCGTCGGTCGGACCCTGCAGGTCCCCTGACGGAACTGGGCTGCCCGGAAAGCGATGACCGGCCTCAGCCGCCCGCACGCCCGGCGTGGCCTGCCCGCCCGGCGCGCTCGGACTCGCCCGGTTCCACCTCGAAGCCGCCCCCGAGGGCGGACGGACCCACATCGCCAACCCTTCGACGCCCCATCAGTTCCCTCACGAGCCGCACGAGTTCAGCCGGATCGAAGGGCTTGGCAAGAAACGCGTCGACGCCGACACCGAGACCGCTCTCGACCTCGTACTGCGTGCAGGCGCTGATGATGGCGAGGGGCAGATCACGCGTACGGGGGTCGGCGCGAAGCCGCGCGGCGGTCCGCAGCCCGTCGAGCCGCGGCATGACCACGTCCAGAGTGATCAGATCGGGCCGCACCTGATGCACGACATCCAGACACTCGGCGCCGTCAGCCGCGGTCACGACCTCGAGACCCTCCAGTTCGAGGTTGACCCTGATCAGCTGCCGGATGACCTTGTTGTCGTCCACGACAAGAACCCGGCCGGACGCGCCTGACACAACTCGAGAGTAGGCGGGCGCAGGGGCTCGCGTCCGGGTTTTCCCCACTTCCACCCCGTCCGGGGGGAGCCGCACCTGGCAGGACCCCCGAGGAAACCGTTCATGACGACCCCGACAGAGCTGGTAGGGTTCTACCCGTCGCCGCGAACACCGCGAGACACGCCCCCGTAGCTCAGGGGATAGAGCAACGGCCTCCGGAGCCGTGTGCGTAGGTTCGAATCCTACCGGGGGCACCTGTTACGAGGTGCCTAAGGACCCCGTCACCAGCGGAAACGCTGAGGGTGGGGTCTTCGCGTATGCGCAGGGGGGTGCCGGTGAAAGCAGCCGTTTGCCAGTGATCACGTAATGGCCACGTAATGATCTTGGTGGCCTTCCGTGCAGGTCAGCTGTCACAAAGCACGAGGTCATTGGCCCCAAGCGACACCCTGGGGCTCGATGCTAGGCCCATGGCCTGAGGCACATTCCAGGGCTCCCCAAGCGCCCTCAGTCGGACTCCATCTCGGTCTGTTCAGCGCGGCTCAGTCTCTGTGCAATGTCTTGCAGGAAGTAGGCGGCAGCGGCTGGGCGATGCTTGAACGGACCCTCCAGACGCGCCGCGTTGATGTACACACCGACGGGGGAAGAGGGCCTGTAGAGCACCACCTCTTCCGTCTCCCTCGATGGCAGCGGCGACGGAAGGTGTGCGACCTCCTGCTTCGCGAGCCAACGGCTGATCTCCGCCGCTCGACTGGCGCTAAGACGTCCCCACTCGGGGTCGTAACGCTCTCGAAGCCACCCCATCGAAACCGCGGTCACCCCGTGGTCTGCCTCAAGCTCGCTCAGAATGGCTGCACGCCGATCCTGCAACGCTCTCCCCCCTCGTTCTGTGTTGGAGAGATTTTGGCACTCCAGAACCGAAGAGCGTTACGACGGGGCGGAGGCCAGAACCAACGAAGGAGCCCCGGATGACTCCGAAGCTCCTTCGAGTATCTACTTGCAGCCCCGCGCTACGGCATTTCCTCACCTAGCCCCTTCAGAATGCGGTCGTTCATCTCTTGTTCCTGGCCGTCGATGCACTTGGCATAGATCTTGAGGAGGACGTCCACCGAGTGACCCGCGCGGGCGGCCACCTCCGGCGCAGGCACACCGGAGTTGAGCCACTGGGAGACGCCTGCGTGTCGGAGGTCGTACGGCCGTAAGGCCAGGACCGACGACACCTGATGCGGCAGGAGTGCCAGTTCCCGAGCCTGCTTCCACGCGCGCGAGTACGACGAGGCCGCGATCACGTTGCCCCGCTCGCTGGAGAAAAGCCGGCCGTCCTCCGCCGTACCGAACTCCTTCAGATGCTCGCGGAGCAGCCGAACCAGCGGAGGCGGAATCGGCACGATGCGCACCTCACCGTCAGCCCGCTGCTTCAGCCCGCGCCGGTCGTGCGCTTCACCGGAGTCGGTCCACGCCTTACCAGCCGTGGGACGGGTCTCCGCCAGCTCGATACGGCCCCAGCCCGACACCGGAAGCGTGCAATCGGAGCGGCGAAGCCCCAGCGCCTCCCCCGGTCGCATAGCCGCGTAGTACAGGCACCCGAAGAACGCCCGCAGCCTCCGACCGCTTGCACGGTCGTAGCCGCCCACGTACGTGAGCGCGGTCAGCAGTTCCCGAGCCTGCCGAGGGTTGACCACGACACGACGGTCAACCTCCTGCACCGGCCGCTTCCCCCGCTTGCGCCGGACCCGGCTCAGCGGATTGGACGGCAGGTGTTCGAGTTCGACCGCGTACTCCAGCGCGTTGAAGACCACTGCTCGACGTCGCCGGTAGGTCTGCGTTGCCGCAGGCTTGCCATCCAGCCTCCGGCCCAGCGCGTCGATCAGCTCATGAACCCGAGCGATCTCTTGCAACTCGCCCACCGGGAGCGAGGTCTTTTCGATCCACCGGACCGACGCGGCGATCTCCTCAGGCCGCTCCCGCTCCCTGCGCGGCACGGGCAGAACGTACGAGCGTAGAGCACGCCGCAGCATCTCCGGAGAGGGCCGCCCCCGCCCGGGCTTGACCAGGGCGGGAACGACCGTTGCCAGTGCGTCGGTCATGCTGTCCCGCTGCTTGGCGGACGCCTCCGCCCACCGCGCATCCACGTACTTGACCGCCAGGTCGAGGAACGACAGCGCCGCCTTTCCACCCCGCAGCGAGTCCGGCAGCCCGGTCACGGTGTCGAACGGTTCACCCTTGTCAGCGGCACGAAGGAGCTTTGCCCGGAAGCGGTCCGCCAGCGCCTTCGTCTTGTGCGACTCGTGGAACGGCTCACCGTCCACGGACCACCGAACGAGATACGTCGGCTTCTTCGCAGAACGGTTGATACTGAGCTTCCAGATGACGACCTTGTACGACTTCACGACGCCGCCCCCTCCGCCCGCTCCTCCAACCAGTCGTTGAGCACGTCCCGGCGGACCCGCAGCTCACCGTTCGGCAGCCGGATGCAGGCCGGGGCGAGGCGCAGTTCCCGCCAGCGGTAGAAGGTGCGCCGGGAGATCCCGCCCAGTTCATCGAGCACCTGCCGCACGGTGAGCAGTTCGGCCGCCTTCGCACGGCTCTCACGCGCCATGACGACCACCGCCCTCCCGCACAGAGGCAGCCAGGAGCGCCGCTTCCGGTGAGTAGCCGCGCCCCGCGTAACGCCAGTGGCCGACCGTGACGGTCGGGACGTCAGCCAGGCCGAGGGACGCCCGTTGCTGCTCCGCACGGTGCTCGGCACGGGCCCGCCGGAGAGCGGTCAGCGTCGTCGAGTAGCGGCGCGACTTGGAGGAGAAGTGGCCGCCGTACCCAAGCATGTGGGCCCAACGGCGCAGCCCGAGCGACTCGAACTCCGGCAGGCCGCCGAGCCACCAGCAAGTGGCGATCATGCACAGCACATGCGCCCGCACGGGCAGCATGACCATGTCTCTCGCCAGGTAGATCCGACCGTCCACCGCGCCGGCGGACTCCGCTCCCTTGGTGGCGTACTTGGCGATGTAGCCCGCCACGGAGGCCGGAGAAGCAGGCCGCTCACCCGCGTCCCGCCGGTACGAGGCAACCGGACGTGCGTCGACCTGAGCACCGAAGCGCAGGACCCGCGGACCGATGACGCCCGCGCCGGGAGCGTTCAGCCGCACTCGACTGGCCACGGCCCGCACGGAGTCGATCAGGAGCGGGACGGTCGCCCAGTAGGGCGGATGCGAGTCGGGTCCGTCCGGGCCGTCGAGGCGGATCACGGCATGGAAGTGGACCAGGCCCCGCCGCTGGTACTCGGCGACCTTCGCGTACGACAGCCGGGCGACTTCCCCGAACTCGGTACGGGACAGCCCGGCTCGGCGTGCGACCTCCCGCCGCAGTTCCAGCCCGAAGCGGTGCCAGAGCCGACCGGCGAACGCGTGCCAGAGGACGGCTCCCGCGTAGTCGTAGCAGCGCGGGCAGAGGGGTTCGCCGAGACGGCGGTCGTCCGCCGAGTGCCGTTCCCGGCATCCGGCCGGAGTCCCGTGCGGGCAGCGGTCGCCTTTCCGACGAGGCCGACAGGGCAACATACGTCCGTCACGTTCGCGGCGGGTGTGGACCGGGCCGAATCCGGGGGCGGTGAGCGTGGCGAACACCCGCGGGTGACCGCTCACCGCCTCCGGGATGTTCTTGCCGCCGACCAGACCGGCACGGACGAGTTGGTACGTGTCCGCCCGGTACAGAGCCGAGCAGGCCGGGCAGACCGTCGCCCGCCGGTTGCCGCACGCGGTGAGCAGGCGACCGCCGTAGACATCCGAGCCGTAGGAGAGCAGGGCCGCGCCGGTCGTCGTGTCGTAGACGGTTGCAGCGCCGACCAGGTGAATCGGGTTGGTGCAGCCACCGAGGCGGACGATGTTCCGGCGCCATGCCACGAACTCCGGCTCAGACGCCCTGGCAACGAGAGCGGCAACGCTCTGCGGAAGGGTGGTGGTCATCGGCGACCACCCCCGCCGCCGAACGCCTGCCCCATCACGGCCGCGATCCCTTCCGGCCGAGTCTTGGCGCTGAAGCGGAGTGTCGGGTCCGTGAGCCAGACGGCCGCCGCGTGCGCGGGACACAGCCACTGCTCGGTTCCGTCGAGTTCGACGAGGACGATCTGTTCCCGTCCGGCGCAGGTCGAGACCTGCGCGTCACGCTGCCTGAGGTCGCAGTCGGGCGACGGGGATTTGCGCGAATGATGCGCGGTGGACAAAGTGTGAGTGCTCCTTTCACTACTCATGTGGCGGATGGAGTGGGTTCCTGACGGGGTCGGGTTTGGCGACTTCGCGCCCCGTCGGGAGCCCGTCGTACGGGCGATCACTGCCGCTCCTCGGGAGGAATCCCGACGACGCTGTACGAGATCGGTCCGAAGTCGCGGCGCGCGTCGAAATAGCCCCGGCCGATGTCCTCCGTCGGCACTCCGAGCGGAACGGCGACGAACTCCACGCCGTCGCGGCGAGCAGCGGGGTCGGAGGCGTCGACGAGGACGACGACGGACGCGTGACGGGGTACGACGACGGCCGGGTTGGCGGTCAGGAAGTCGACCAGCTCCCTCAGGTCGGCCAGGAAAGCGGCGCGGTCGCCGGCGCGGATGACGTAGTCGGACACAGGAAGTCCCCTTTTCTGGTCTGTAGTGGGGCGTTTCAGAAGCGGAGTTGGCCGAGGAAGCCGTTCACTCCGTCGAGGAGGGCCTGAACCACGGGCGCGGCCACGGTCCGGGCGAGCAGAAAGCCGAAGGCTCCGCAGAGCAGCGCGTCGGCCCACCTCAGGTACCGGATGCGCAGGAGGAACCAGATCAGCAGGCCGAGCAGCAGAACGGCCGACATGGACACCAGCACGGCAGGCCCCTTTCACAGTTCGACGTGCAGTTCGGACAGCACGGGAGTCAGGTGCGCGTACTCGGCGGCGACGGCTTCCGCCTCCGCTTCCGTGATCAGGTGGGACCGGGCTCGTTCCCAGCCGTCGCCGGAGGCGAGGACGGCCGTACCGGCCTGTTCCGGGGTGATGGCCTGCGCCGCTTTCAGCGCGTCGGGGTTGAGGTCGCCAAGAGCCATCTCGGCCGTACCGGGGTCGGCCACGCGGTGGCACACCCGGCCGCCCAGCTGCGCCCGCAGCGCGGTGACACCGGGCCCCAGGTCGGAGCCGACGCGTTGGCCGGCCACGACCAGGAACACCCCCAAGGCCGCACCGAGTTGGGCCAGCCGGATCAGCGCCGTACCAGCCGCGTGCGCTTCGTCCTTCTCGCTCCGGCCCGCCACGAGGAACAGTTCCGCGATCTCGTCGACGATCACGACGACGGGTACCGGGCGTTCCTTGTGGGCCAGGCCCCAGATGTTGCGGACGCGAGCCGCCCGGCACAGGGTCATCCGGTCAATGGTCAGGTCGACGAGGGCAGCCAGCAGCCGGACCGCTTGCTCTCGGTTCGTCGCGAGGGCGGACAACCGGGGTTCGTAGAGGGACAGTTCCATGCCGCCCTTGCAGTCGATCCCGACCAGGGCGACGGGTTGCGGGGCGAGGCCCGCCACGAGGGCGTTGATCAGGGTGGACTTTCCGGAGCGGGTGGCCCCGACGATCAGCCAGTGAGGCACGCGCCGCAGGTCGACCACCCATGCGGCCCCGGTCTCCAAGGCGCCCACGGTCACCCGGAGCAGATGGCCGGGCCCGCGCTGCTTCGGCACCCGGGGATCGGCCAATGGGTCGGCCGCCGAGGCGACGATCCGCACGACCCCTGGCTTCCAGGAGGTCACCCGCACCGCGTGCACCTGCCAGTTCTCCGCCATGGCGGGCGCAGCCTTGACAAAGTGCTCCGGTACCTGGCCCGGCAGCAGCCGAACGAGCAGTACGAAGCCTCTGGCGGTCGGGCGTATGAGTCCCCGCCGGGGCACGCGCGGCTGTGGCGGAGGTGCCCCTTTGCCGACGAGTCCGGACACTACGGTCAGCGCCGGCCGACGACTCACGGCGAGCCCGCAGCCGGCCATCAGAGGCCGCCAGGTCTGCACGACTCGGAGGGCCACGGCCGGGAACCCGCATAACAGCCACCAGGCGACGGGATAGCGGCGGCGCAGGGCCGGGCCCGCCAGAAGCAGACCCGACACCAGCACTGCGGCCACCACCAGCACCCAGCTCGGCCAGGTCGCACCGGCCGAAGTGGCGGAGGCCAGCTTCATCACTGACCGGCCCCCTTACCCGCAGGAGTGGTGGGAGCGCTCAGGGGCCGGATCTCCGCCGCGCGGAACGCGATCCCGTGCCGCCCCTCGTTCTCCCACGGCGTTGCGACCAGGTCTCGCACAGCCACCGGCATACCGAGCTGCACACCGGCCGGCTCACCGGCCACGCTCACGTTCACGACGTCGGCCGACGTCCCCGCCATCAGGCAGAGGCCGACCTGATACACGGTCTTGCCCGTGTCGCGGTCAACGCGGAGCTGACCGGTCTCACGGTTGGCGACCCGCGGAGCCGGGGGAACCGCGCAGATGATCCCCGTGAACTTCGCGGTGTCGATCGGAAGGCTTGCCACTGCTCAGATCTCCTTTCGTCCTCAGCACCCGCAGGCCCATCCTGCGGGTTGCTAGACCACCCGTAGTACGGGTGACGAAGACAAGAGTGACGACCCGTAGTACGGGTTGTCAACCGACCTACCCGTGAGCGAAGCTGTCCACGAACGTGGACAAGCCGTCTACGAGGGCGAACAGCCGCACAAGCCACGGCCACGGAGGGCCCGCATGCCGCCGAAGAACACGCAGCCGAAGTACCGGCAGATTGCCGACTACCTGCGCGAAGGCATCTTGGACGGCACCTTCCCCGCAGGCCAACCGCTCCCGTCCGAAGAGGCGTTGGCAAAACGGTTCGGCGTGACGCGCCCCACAGTCCGTCAGGGACTGAGCGAGCTTCGGGCATCAGGTCTCGTCGAAGCCATCATGGGCCGCGGCACCTTCGCCCGCTCCCCCCACAGCCGCCCCAGCCACACGCGCCCGCGCGGCGTACGCCGGACCACGGACGGCCGCTACGTCGAGGCAGACGGCATCCGCTGGGCAGACGCCGAGCCACCGGTAGCCACCCGCACCGACGCCCCTCTAGCCCTGGCCGACCTGCTCCGCATCCCGCCAGGCGAGCCGATGTTCACGTACGACGCCCTACAGACCGCCGACCATGGCCGCCTGCGCCAACTTCACCGGACGTACGTACCGTTCTCCGTACTGCTCGACACGAAGTACGAGGAGGAGGCCCCACCGCCGGCGCCGGAGCTCTACACCGCACTCGCCGACCTGGGCCACGAACTCCACTTCACGGAGTACGTCCGCACCCGCATGCCCCTCCCGGACCAGGCCCAAGCCCTACGACTCGCGGACGGGGTCCCGCTGCTGCACGTCATCCGCGTGACCCTGACCGAGTCAGACAAGCCTCTAGCCCTGGAGGAGTTCCACCTTCCAGGCGACGAGTTGGAACTGTCGTTCCGGCTGTAGCAAGCCGTGTTGGCTCAGACTTTCTCTACGTCATCAAGCCCCCGGCTGCGCTCCGCTCCGCCGGGCGGGCTTCCCGGCTCCGCTCGGGGCGCCGCTCCTGCCTTCGGCCCGCTCCGCCCCGGCTGCGCCGACGCCCGCCCACTGTGGATAGGCCCGGAGGTCATGAGTCGATCACCCGACGTACGCGGCCCACGGTCAAGGACATGCCTCCGGCGGGGGATCGGCCGGCACCGGGTGGGAGGGGGCCCCGTTCCCGGCTGCGGGCCCATCGTGGTGAGCGTGGTGGGCTCCCATCCCGTCCACCGTCGACCCAGGCAGAGCCGAGCAGACGCGGCCCATGGCGTCCAGGTCGTTCGTACAGTGGCGCGCTCCACCTGGACGCCATGAACCACGCCCGCTCCACAGACGTGTGGGTCGACGGCGGACGGGATGGGAGGTGGGGTGGGTGGTAGGTCAGGGGTCGATTGTTGTGTCGCGGACAGCCGAGTGCAGGCAACACTCAACACGGCTTCTACTGATCTTTGACTACGGACTTGACGTTGGTGGGGTGAGTTCGAGGCCGGTTCCGGCCAGGAATGCCAGGAGGAGTTCGGGGTGGCGCTGGATGTGGCGGAGGGTGCTGCGGGCGGCCCGGTGCAACTCGTCGATCGAACGGAACGCCCGGTTCGCGATCTTCTCCTTGGCGTGCGCCCACAGCAGCTCCACCGGGTTCAACTCCGGTGCGTAGGACGGCATCTGGATGATCGTGAGCCAGTCCTGCCGCTGCGCGTACTGCTTCACGTGTCTGCTGATGTGGCTGGAGTAGTTGTCCCAGACGACGGTGACGGGCCCGTCCAGGCGGCGGTGGAGCAGCGCGAGGAAGCGCGGGAAGTCCTTCTTCGTGTAGCCGCCGGACGGCTTGATCGCGTAGATCAGCCGGGGCTCGACACCGTCCTTGAAGCACACCCAGGCGACCATGCTGATCTTGTCGTTGCGCTTGCCGGACATGCGCAGCACCGGGGTGTGCCCGGCCTTGCCCCAGGTGCGGCGGACCGGGCCGTTCAGCCAGGCTCCGGCCTCGTCCTCGAAGCAGATCCACCCGCCGAGGGCTGTGACATGCGCGGATGGGATGCCGCCGGCCACGTCTCCGTGCGCCATGCGGCGATCGCCTCCTCGTTGCGCTCGACGGCCCGCACCTTCGGCACCTGCCAGGACCAGCCCAGACGGTCCAGCAGCCGCCAGACCCCCGAGACCTCGTACGTGACGTCGAACCGCTCCTCGATCAGCCTGCCGATCCGCGCCAGCGTCCACCGCTGGTCCTCCCAGCCGTGCTCCATCGGACCGGCCCGCAGCAAGACCTCCAGCTCCGCTTCCTGCTCGGCGGACAGGTACGAGCTGCCGCCCGGCCCTCTGGACAACAGCGCGTCGCTGCCGCCCTCCCGCCAGGCCCGGTGCCACAGGCTGACCGCCTGCCGACTGACCCCGAGCACCTCCGCGACCTTGCTCTGCCGCATCCCTTGTTCGAATAGATCGGCCGCCTGCAAACGCCGCCGCTCCGCCTCAACCAGGCTCAGATGCCTGCGAGTTCGAGTCCCCATACATCTGGTATGCCGCACATGACCGACTCGTCAACCACGGCCTCAAAGATCAGTACAGGCCTCCCCTACCTTCTTCGCGTAGACGTCGTGCGAGACGTTGCATCACCTCATCGCATCGAGCAAAACCAGGACTCGCCGCGTCGACTCTGAGTACAGTTTTGCCCAAACATTGGGCTAGCTGGGAGTGGTCACGTTGGGGGATTTCTTGGTCGGTGTACTTTCATCGATCGCTGCTACATGGCTAGGCTTGGTTGCCGCATTTTTGTGGTCAGGACGTTTCCGCTGGATGCTCATAGTAGCACTGTCGCGGCTAAGTTCGGGCGATTTCGGCCAATCATGGACAGACAAAAAAGCCGCAGAAGCCGATATATCCAGAGAGCTCCGTCGAGCCAGAAACGTTGCCCTACTCACAGGCAGAGGCAATGAACTGCAGCGAGCGACTTTCGATCAATTCCTGAATAGGCGGACCGCCACAGGAAGCAGTCCGAACATGCGAGTCCTTCTGCCTTGTACTGGGTCGGGCCCAAGTGCCAAGTGGACACTCGATCGCGAAGCAGAGCTCGCCACGTTCGATAGAAGTTTTGGCAACGGACAGCTTAATCGGCAAATCGAAACGAATATCTCACATTTGGAAACTCACCAACGTGATGGGCTTGTTGAGATACGGCGTTACGACTTTCCACATCTGGGTCGCATACTTCTGACCGATCGCGTCGCCTACTTCACACCCTACTCAAGCGATTCACACGGTCGCGATTCAAAAGTGCTCAAGTATCCGGCAACTTCTCCAATGTACGGCTCCTTTGCTCGCCTATTCGAAAAAGTGTGGGAATCGTCCAGCATCCATATTTCTTGATTTAATCGCCATCCTCCGAAACGAGCCCTCTTGTCTTCCGTAGATCGCACCGCGCTTATCGTTACGGCACTACCCGTCGAATACCTCGCCATCCGTTCAGGATTGACCAAGATCGAGACTGGAATTCACAGGGATGGGACCCGCATAGAGCTCGGCACTTTGGCGGACACGGAGTGGCGGGTAGCACTCGTACAATTGGGCCCTGGTGTCATCAACGCTGCCGCGACCACAATGCAGGCTATCGCGTGGATCGATCCAGAGATCATGCTCTTTTCCGGAGTGGCCGGAAGCCTGAAATCTGATATTTCCATCGGAGATGTTGTAGTCGGCACTAAAATTTATGGTATCCACGGTGGTAAGGCTTCAGCGGAAGGATTCTCCGTAAGGCCAGAAGTCTGGCATGCTTCCTATAGACTTTTGCAGGCCGCAATGGCAGCCCTCCGGGAAGATGTGCGTGTACATTACAAGCCGATTGCCTCTGGGGACGTTGTAATCGCAGGTGAAGAGTCTGAGTTGCGAGAGCTTCTGCGAGGGCACTACAACGATGCCTGCGCCATCGAAATGGAAGGCTCTGGAGCTGCGCATGCCGCCCATGTAGCAGACGACCTCCCGACCCTTGTCGTCCGGGGGATCAGCGATCTTGCTGACGCAGAAAAGGCGCAACATGACGCAAAAGGAACACAAGAGAATGCATCGGTTCGTGCGGCTGAGGCGATTTTCGAGATTTTGAAAGTGCTATCGACTGACAGCAAACCGCAAGTTGATGCTGGAGCCAGGCCCGCAGACCAGTGGCTTGCCTGTGTCATTGAGTGGGCAGCCGGAAATCCCCCCAATAGGGAGGTAAGCCTGGATGATCTCGTACGAGATTCAGTCCAGGAGTGTTTGCAGGACAGCGAAGTAGTGCATCAAAGCCGGGGGTGGTCCGGTGAGATACTGGTTTCTATTGCCGTGAATGGATCGTCCAGCCAACTTGCCTATGAGCGATTCTTGGAAACCCTGGACACTGCGGCAACTAGGGCCTTTCCGCATCTGCAAGCTTTGTCGCGGCCGATCTTGTGGATGTCCGCACATCGAGGGGCGGGCAAATTGCACGGGGAAATCTTCAATGGAGAAGTCCTGACAGAACTCAACGCGTACCGGCAAAGCCCAGCTCTGAGAGATGCACTGTCCGGACGTTCCTCGCTGCTTGCTACTATTTGCTCCGATGAAGTATTCGAGTCTCGGACGCCACACGTGACACGAGAACGCGAAATCGGCTCATGGGTATCACTCGATGTTACGACGCAGGTCCGTCCACGCAGAATGTGGCTCAGGATGAAGACTCGTCTCGAAACTCACAAGCAGGCTGTACTGGTGGGTGCGGCCGTTAGCGCAAGTGACGATCTTCCTGAATCTGTTATCAGGAGTCGGATCAATCTTTTGGTTCAAGAGATCTGCGCGAATGCATCGGAATCCGGGTCGCGGTACGATTTGGAACTTCGGACGTGGGGGCGGGTTGGTTTCGCCATTGTGGCGACGAATGCCCGCCCTGAACATGTCTTTGTCAGTTATATAATTCCCCGACTGGCTAGAAGCCTAGCTGTGGAAAACATGGGTAACAGCAACGCGCTGCGAATCGTTCTAGGGGTGCATTCAGGATCCCACAAAGGCCAGGTTTGCGAGGATGACCTTGTTGTTGCGGACAGGTTGATGCGGACCCTGTTGCAATCCGATGGTAGCTGGTCTCAAAGACCCGATCCTGTTCTTTGCCTTATTTCCACCACTGCTCGATCAGCAGATCCGGGGTGTTTTGAGGATTACATTGACCCATCTAATTACGTACAGGTACCAGCCGAGGGATACGAGGAGCAGCTTGACAGTTGGACTTACGTTCCATATGCGCCGCGAATGAGTGGGAATTGACGGACAACTCAGTCATCACTGTCATCCCTCATATATTCAGTTCTCCGACAGCATTCACTGCGTGTCTAACTGCGTGACAACCGCGACGCACAGCCGCGAACACCCGTGGACGCCAGCGGACCATCAGCACAGGTGACAGGCGCAGCAGCCCAAGGGCATAGGGCTGCTGCAGGACTAAGCGGTCCTCGTGCCACAGGCGTGCCACATCGTGCGGTCAGCCACGGTCAACGACGTCTCGTAGCAGTCGAGAAGCACCGATTATCCGGGTTACTGCCACAGCCGTAGCGACCTGGGCGGACATGCAGAAGACCACGTCCGCCCTTACACAGCAGCGATCCAGCTTTCAGAGACCAGAGCCTTGCGATCAGTACGGCCTCGGGACCTTGTGGGCATCCAGCGCGGCCGTGTACCGCGCCAGCAGCTCATCGAGGTGGGCCAGCAGAAGGCCGGCGGTTTCCCGTGCTCCGGCGAGGTCGCCCTGGTCGCAGGCTTCAACGACTTCGGCAACTTCGCTGCGGATGATGGAGAGAGTCACCCTGGATCAAGACGCCGGGGAACCGACGGGGTGGCAGTCGCACCACAGCGTTGTTCCCACCGTCCGTGAACAGCTCTGCCTCAACGCGTTCCATCGCACCATCCAACCTGACATCACCAGCTGACATCAACGAGGTCGGACGCAGGCAGTCTTGAGCAACCGAAGACGCCCGACGAACGAGGGCCCAAGAGCTCCAGGGCGGCTGATGGAGCGAACTCCTAAAGCGGTGGTCAGCGCGAGTGCTGTACAGCAGGGAAGCAACCACCACAACCACTCCCGAACGCCAGCGGCCCCAGGCGCCCGTTTGACGTGCCCAGCAGTCCTCAGCCCGTATTTCACGTCGAGGGGGTTGTTTGTCTGTCGACGGAGGTCAACGACCCGTTGGGCGTGTGAGTCCGTGGCCGAGCTGCTGCCGCTCGGCGAGCCAATACTCGGTGCGTTGGTAAGCACGGCCTTCAGGAAGAAGGTCAACAAGCTGGCTACCACCGAACGCGTTGCGGCCCCGTGTCCTCTTCTGCAGGTCACCCTGGACTGCACCGATCGCTGTCCGGAGCTGCAGCATTGCCAGGTCCAGCAGATAGAGATCGAGCTTCTCGCGGCCGAAGTAAAGAAAGCCTCCGTCCGGATAGAACACACGCAGCCCATACCCCACTGACCCAACCCCGGTCTCTGGAGTGAGCAACGCCCTGCCGGTCGAGATATACCAGTCTGATAGGGCGATGGCATCTGGCGTCATGAGCTGATCAAGACGCTCGTCTACATGTTCGAAGGGGTCACGGACATCCTTCGTCAGCCGGATGATCTCCGCGTCAGCAGCCTTGCCCAACAGGTCACGCAAGTGCTGGCCTCTCCGCCGAGCGAAGTCGCGGGACTCCTTCTGGGTCTTGTGGTGTGGGTACTGATGGACACCTCCAGGGTGAAGGATCCGCTGGACGATGATCGCCGCAAACAGAGCAGCTTGCAGCGCCGACCATACCTTCGCATCAGTTGGTGAGCACTCAGCCGCGGCCCGTCGCCAGGCGAAGGCGATGTTGTTGTTGACGATGCTGGCCTGCCGATTCAGCTCGTCTAGGTACACCGTGTCCCGCAGTGCCTCGGATGCGACAGGGTCCGAGCCCTTCAGTGAGCGCACGGGGATACGTCGCTGTCCCAGGTGAGGGGTCGAGACTCTGTCCGCCATGGATTGAGCATCCCTGAGGCGAGCCGCGCAATCCAGCGATTTCAATGTGCTTGAGCTTCCAAAGCTGATAATGCCTATCGGCCTGCCCGTTCGTCCGGGCTGCGGCGCTGGGGCGCCGGTCCCGGCCGAGCGGCAGACCACCGGCGAGGAGACGCCGCGGACAGCAGAAGGCCCCGCACGTCGTCCGCCGGGGGAACGGTGACGTGCGGGGCGGGACCCGGCCAGCCGTGGGAGTGTGCTCGTGCCGCGATGGGCCGGAGTTCTTCGGGGTGGAGCGGTCAGGCAGCAGACGAGTTGTGACGGGCGTTCCCCGCCTCTTGTGTCAGCGTCTCGGCGTGCTTCGCCATCTCTGCCGCAAGGCCCGACACGATCAGTTCTGCCAGCATCAGGGCCGCTTCGGGGCGGATGGTGCCGAGGCGTACCAGGCCGTCGCCCGCGACGTTCACGTCCGCCGCGAGGCCGGGGAAGTCCGGCTCCAGGCCCAGGGCGGTCAGCTGTGTGGCCAAGGCGCCCGCTCCGCGTCGAGCCTGTGCCCAGCCGCGGACGTAGGGGACGTCCGGCATCAGGTTCTCGGCGCGTTTGGCAACGACTCCCCGTCGGTCGGTCATGGTGTCAGTCCTTTCCCGCGTGGTGTTCGGCGGTTCCGTCGCCGCTCTCCTCCAGACGCCGCAGGCCCGCGGCCAGCGCCAGACGCAGCAGTTCGGCCAGGCGTTCGGCGGTGACCGGCGAGACGCGGCCCAGTTCGACCAGGCCGTGACCGAAGGCATTCAAGTCGGCTCGCAGGTACGGGAAGTCCTTCTCCAGGCCGGCACGGAGCAGAGCGTCCCGGAGAGCGGTCGTGGCGTTGCGGGCGGCGTACCAGTCGTGGCTGTTCAGAGGGGACCAGGCGGCAGCGTCGTGGTCATGGAAGGTGGCCTCATCCCGCATCGGTCGGGATCCCCTCGTGGATCTGGAGCGCGAGGGCAGTCACAGACGGATAACGCTCGCTGTACCGGTCCACACGGACGAGCAGTTCAGCGGCGGCAACCAGCATGGTGGCCAGGGCGACCGGGCGCAGCGGGTTGGCGATGGGCCGCCGGGTCGGGGCCCGGAGCCACTGGTAGCGGTCACCGCTCATGGGCATGGGTCCCGGGACGACGACTACCGAGCCGTGCCCCAGGTAGCGGTACGCGGGTGGAGTTCCCTCTTCTTTCGTGAGGTAGTGCGTGAAGGTCTCCTGGCTCCGTGAGCCGAGGAAGAAGCCCACGCGCCGGGCCTTGTGGTCGAGTACCACCGGGCCGAACGGCAGCCCACGGCGCAGAAGCTGGTCGAAGGTCTCCATGCCAATCTGTTGCTCGACCGTCACCACGTCGAAGAAGCGGCCGGCTGACAGCGCGAACGGTGTACGGGGATCACCCGCCCAGATCGCCCGGCACTCGGCCGGATCGTCCGCCGCCGCGGAGAGCCATTCGACGCCCCTCGTGGTCATCCTCTGCACGTCATCTCACCTCGGTCAGACTCGGTCGCGGCCGCGATGCCGCCCTGCATCCAGACTCAAGGTCAGCCTCCTGGCCAGGGAAGATGACGAGGGGTGACGGGGGATGACGCGTCACCCGCAGACGCGTCATCCCCCGTCAGGGGCCAACCGCCGCCGATCTCCGGTTACTTGCAGCGCTCAGCGGTGAACCGCGCGTACATTCGGACGCGGGGCGCAGAGTCACAGGCCCCAGCAGTTGCACCAGCGCACGCACGGGGGAGGGAACGGTCACGTCTTCCATGCAGCCGACGAGCGTTCGTTTACGACAGGCCCGTACGGATCGGGGCTGGAGTCAGCCGCGGTTGGTGCGCGAGTTGCGTCAGGTCGCGGCTCGCCGCGGGCACCAGCTCCCGGCGGACGCCAGTGTGAAACGGCGTATCGCCAGTTGGGAGAACGGCCACAGTGTCCCCGACGACTTCTACGGCCCGCTCCTGTGCGAGGTGTTCGGGCTCAGCGCCGCCGAGCTCGGGCTGAACCACGAGAGCGGACGGGATACGTCGCTCATGGACGTCAGCTATCCGGCGAGTCCCGATGACGCGATTGAAGCAGTCGGCCAGCTGTGGCGCGCCGATCTCAACCGGTACGAACCTCTCATACAGGCCGAGCCGTCCGAGCCCGCGTGGAACGAAGCGTCTCTCCGGTGGCTGGTGGCGCCCGAGCCGGCGATTCCCCGGCAGCGCAAGGACGGGACGCACGTCGGTCTCGGAGACGTGGCCGCCATCAAGACCACCGCGGACATGTTCGCCGAGTTGGACGACCGTTTCGGCGGAGACCACGCACGGCACGCGGCCATCCAGTACCTCAGTACCGAAGTGGCGCCGCTCCTGCGCGGGCGGTACACCGAGCAGGTTGGTCGAGCCCTGTTCTCCACCGTGGCGGAGGCGACGCTCCTCGCCGGTTGGATGTCGTACGACGCCTGCCGTCACGGCCTGGCACAGCGGTACTTCCTCAAGGCTCTGCGTCTGGCCCAGGACGCCAACGACCGCCGGCTCGCCGGAAGCATCCTGTCGGCCATGAGCCACCAGGCGACGTTCCTCGGTCGTTACACGGAGGCCGCCACGCTCGCCCGCGCCGCACTCATGGGCATCTCACCCGTGGCCACGCCGACCCTCCGTGCTCAGTTCCACGCCATGGAAGCGCGCGCACTCGCCAGAACCGGCGACGTACGCGCCTGCGAGGCAGCCTTGAGCGCGGCCACGAAGGCGCTGGAGAGCCGGAACAGCGACGACGAGCCTGAGTGGATCAGCTACTTCGACGAGATCGAACTTGCCGCCGAGGCCGCCCACTGCTTCCGCGACGTCAACAGCGCCCGCCAGGCCGTCACCCACGCCGAGAACGCCATGAGCGGCAGCCACGTGCGGAGCGACTTCTTCGTGACCATGGTTCTGGCCGACGCTCACCTACGTGCCGGAGACGTCGAGGAGGCGTGTCGCGTCGCACTCGATGCTCTCGACCTGGGGGAACAGCTCAAGTCGGCGCGTTGCGTCAGCTACCTTGCCGAGTTCCGGCAGAACCTCGCAGCGGCCGACCACGGCACGGGCGTACGGGCCTTCACCGAGCAGGTCAGAGAACACAGGCTGTGGATCGCCTCCGACCCTCACGTCAGCGTCTGAGGCCCGGGACACACGCAGCCAGCGTTCAGAACGGGCCCCACTCGTTCCGGCCCTCCCCGGTGCGCAGGGACCGCATCCGCCGAGCAAATTCGGCGGCGGACCGCTCGCTCACCGTGACCTGGTGGCCCAGCCACGCGACCATCATCAGCTCCCGCAGGTCAGCGAGCGTCTCGTACCCCGGCCAGTTCATCAGGTCGAAGCCGTAGCGGTGGACGAACTCCGTGTACTCCGCTTTCGAGTGCCAGCCGTAACGGTCGTAGTAGATCGCCGTCAGGATCAGGTCCCACTCGCGTGGGGCGAGGACAAAGCCGTCCAGGTCGATGAAGACCGCGTGCCCGTCCCGGTGGCGGAGGACGTTCCCAATGTTGGCGTCCCCGTGGATCAGGCCGAAGGGGAGTACGAAGTCCAGCCGGTCGTAGTCCTTGGCGAGCCTGGCCGCCCGCTGCTCCAGGAACTCCCGGTCCTCCCCCGCGACGCCGTCCAGCCCTTCGAGGGACGCCGACAGCTTGGCCAGCGGGTCGAAGTACGGCAGGCCCAGCGATTCCGGCTCTTCGAGCCAGTGCAGGCGGCGCAGCAGGTCGGCCAGTTCGCCGACGGTGGCGTACTCCTCGTTCTCCTGGACGCTCTCCCAGAAGGTCACCACCAGGCCGCCGATGACGAGCGGCTGAGCGACCCGCGCCGGCACGCGGTTGGCAGGGAAGTCCTGTGCTTCCAGCCATCGGGCGACGTTCACCGCCCGGTCCATCTCTTCGAGGAGCGACGGGTCACGGGCGATGCGCACGATGATCGGTAACGACGCCAGGCGGTACACCGCGTTCGATCCGAGGCGCAGCAACTCGGCGCCGCGGGAGTCGAGTCCGGCCGTCGCGCAGGCTTCCCGGAGGACGGGCGCCAGGCCCTCCGCCGTGAACTCCGTACCGCCGTCCGGTCCCTCGCCGCTGCCCGAGATCATGCTTCGACGATACGGGCCGGACCCACCACCCAACAGGCCGCTCGCGTAATAGGGGCGTAATGATCTTCCTCAAGGGTCGGTCATCAGGTGTCTCCGGCGCAGGTCAGGGTGCCAATCGGCTTCCGTTCCCACCTGGCCTCCGGAGCCGTGTGCGCAGGTTCGAATCCTGCCGGGGGCACCCTGTATGAGGTGCCTGAAGACCCCGCCATCAGCATGTTTGCTGAGTGCGGGGTCTTGTTATGTGTGCAGGCGACTGCCGCCGGAAGCAGCCGTTTGCCAGTGATCACGTTGTAATAGCGTGTTGATCTTGGAGGGCTTCGCAGCACGTCAGACGGTGTTCCGAGACCTCTGAGCGTATCCCCGTGGACCATGCACAGGACCACGCTGATGCAGTGCATACCACCCAACCGCTCCCGGCGGGAGCCCCGTAGTCCTCGGCCCGCCAAGCTCCACGGCGACAACGGGCACAACTACAATCGCCTGCGCCGACGCCTCCGCTCGCGGAATGTCAGGCCGCACATCGCCCGCAAGGGCGTCGAGTCCTCCCAAAGACTGGCCGTCGCCGCTGGGCTGTGGAGAGAACGGTGGTCTGGCTGGCCGGAGGCCGCCGCTCGCACCGCCGCTGCAAGCGCAAGCCGGGAACCTCCTCGCCTTCGCCGACATCGCCGCCACCCTCATCTGCCACCGCAGGCGGGGCGGTCTCCCCCGCGATAATTCGATGGCGCGCGCGGAGCGGTGTGTCCACCCTGGTCCGCGTGGCAGAACCCAAGCACCAGATTCGAGCCCTGCACACGGACTCCACGATCACCGTCTACCAGGCGTACGCGCCGGAGATCGGTCTGCCAGCGGCCCGAAAGGGCCGTTTCCCAGCAGTGTGGCAGCGGGACAGGATGACATGGATCAAGCCATCGTTCCTGTGGATGATGTACCGCTGCGGGTGGGGTACCAAGGAAGGCCAGGAAACCGTCCTCGCCGTCGAAATCACCCGGGAAGGCTTCGAGTGGGCACTGGAACACGCCTGCCTGTCCCACTACGAACACGGGCTCCACGCTGACCGCGCCGCATGGAAGCGCCAGTTGAAGCGGACCCCGGCCCGGGTCCAATGGGACCCCGAACGCGACCTGCACCTTCAGCCGCTTCCCCACCGGTCGCTCCAGCTCGGCCTCACCGGCGAAGCCGCACGTCTCTACGCCGACGAGTGGATCGTTTCCATCGTCGACATCACCCCGCTCGCCCACACGATCCACACCCATGTACGGGACGGAGACCTGGACACGGCCCGGCAACTCCTGCCCCATGAACGCCTGTACCCCGTGAACGACGGAATCCTGGCCCACCTACACCAATGAACCAGGCCCCGCTTATCGAGATGTTCTTTACTGACTTCGGCTCGTCAGGGTGATCTCTCGCGAAGTCCCTGACAAGGCCGGGGTGGTGGCCCTGTTCCGTGGTGTGTGAGGTATGCGGATGGAGGCGGGCTGACCCCTGCAGGGCGTCAGCGCCGTGAGTCGGTACGACTGCAGGCGGCCGAACTGTTCGAGCAGAAGATCAAGCCGGCGGAGGTTGCCCGTCGGCTGAGAGTGAGCCGGAAATCGGCCTATCAGTGGCATCAGATGTGGCGCGACGGCGGCGGCCGGGCCCTGGCGTCCCGTGGTCCGAGCGGTTCTCGGTGCCGTCTCTCCCCGCTCTGCCTGGAGAAACTCGCCGCGTATCTCGAACAAGGGCCGGCCGCGCACGGCTGGGTCGAGGACCAGGTGTGGACCGCTGCGCGGGTGGCCACATTGATCGGCAGGAAGTTCCACGTCTCCTACAGCGTCTCGGGTACCACCCGGTTGATGCACCGGCTCGGCTTCAGCCCGCAGGTGCCCGCACGGCGGGTGGCTGAGCGGGACGAGCAGGCCGTCAAGGCATGGAAGGAGGCGACCTGGTCGGAGGTAAAAGAGCCCGGGCGGCCTGCGGGGGCTACATCTGCTTCGAGGACGAGGCAGGCTTCACCCGCCGGCCGCCCAGAGGACGCACCTGGGGCCGACGCGGCCGCACCCCGGTAGTGACGGTGAGCGGGAGGCGCTCGGGGCGTCTGTCGGTAGCCGGGCTGATCGCGATGCGTCCCGGCTCACGGACCCGGCTGTGCCACCGCCTGCGCACCCACCCCGCGGGCAAGGGCAGACGCCGCAGTATGGGCGAGCGTGACTTCATCGCGCTGATCGACGGCACCCATCAGCTCGTCAAGGCACCGATCGTGCTGGTGTGGGACCGGCTCAACACCCATATCTCCCACGCCATGCGTGAGCTGATCGCCGAGCGCGACTGGCTGACGGTGTTCCTGCTGCCCGCGTACTCGCCTGACCTGAACCCGGTGGAGTGGGTGTGGGCGCACGTCAAGCGCAGCCTGGCCAACCTCGCCGTTGTCGCCCTCGACCGGCTCGAGACGCTCGTACGCAACCGCCTCAAACGCCTCCAGTACCGGCCCGACACCCTCGACGGCTTCATAGCCGGTACCGGCCTGACCCTCGACACCCCGGCCTCCCTCTGACATACAGGGGCCTCACTGAGACCGGTCTGTTCATCGACGTCCAGACGGGAGCCGGATGAGTTGTTGTCAGGCGTCGCGCCACCACGGGGGTCGGATGGTCTCGTTGCCGTCGGCGGCGCAGTTGACGCCGTGGACGACCTCTGAGCCGGCCAGGTCCCAGCCGACGATGCCGTTGCCCTGCCGGGCCAGTTCCACCAGGCGGGCGCGGTGGGTTCCGCTGCCGGTGTTCACGTCGCACGTCTCGACACTGGTCCAGGAGCGTCCGTCCAGGGCGGCGGTGATCGCCACGGCGGGCAGGACGATGCCGCCGAGCAGCAGTCCGGCGATCCACAGGGCGTCGGCGGCACGCTGGGGGGCGGTCTCGGCCCGGTTGCCGGTACGGCGGCCCGTGGTGTGCTCACGGCGGCCGGTCTTGTAGTCGACCATCACCCCCACCCGCAGTACGTAGGAGGCCAGGCCGGTGGCCAGGCCCCAGCCCAGGCCGTTGAACGCACCGACGACCACCCCCAGGGCGGCCGGAACTACGGCGGCAGTGGCCGCGGTCACTGCCATGGGGGTGTCCCGATGTCTGAGGGCGCCGCCCCTGGCTGCGAAGTGGGCGTAGGTGGCGCGCGAGATGACCACGGCCAGCACTGTGGCCAACAGGGCCTCGTTCAGGAACATGCCGCTTGGGATGTCGGTCCAGTTGCCCGGCCCCATGGCGATCAGTGCGTCCCTGGCCGCGTCCCCGCCGCCAAGCGTCCAGGCCAGCTTGAGCGCCGGGACCGCGAGCACCACCGCCAGCAGCATCACGTGCCCCGCCCTCTCCCGGTAGTCCCCGGAAGCCTTCTCCTCACTCATGCGACGAGTCTCACGGACCGCCCGCTACCGGCAAGGTCCGACACACGTACACACCTACGTCACCCTGACGAGCCGAAGTCAGTAATGGCGTCGTAAGACGCTTGGCGGTGTCTCATAGTCAAGCGTCCTGGGCGGGGGCATGTGGTGATCCGTAGTCGCTCCCGAGGCCTGACCTCTCAAGACAGAGCCGGCCCCACATGCCTTCCCACTCTGTGAAGCAGCGCCGGGGGTGGCGGGGCCGGTCCGCCACGGCAGCTGTAGTTCCGATCATGGTTGGTCGTGAAGACGGTGTCGCCGCTGGTGGCAGGCTTGGGCGGTGGCTTGATGGTGTCGGCGCCAAGCGGTCCAGTGCAGGACGTGTTCGCGGTCGCGGGCGAGTGGCGGCAGAACGAGGCTGCGCAGGAGGCGTACGAGTTCCGGGCAGGCCAGCGGGACGAGCCGGGAGACCCTCGCGCTGACGGTGGTGCTGGGTGTCATGGCGTGCAGGGTCAGTGCGAGGACGGCGGCGGCGATCAGAGAGAACAGCGACCAGCGCATCCAGGAGTTCCAGCAGGTGACCTGGCCCTGGTCCAGGCCGGTGAAGCCCTTCGCGAGCTGGAAGGTTTCCTCGATCTTCCAACGGCGGCAGATGATCTCCACGAGGGCGCCGAGGGCCACGTCGCCCGGTGCCCAGCAGCGGAAGTAGGAGGTCTCGCCGGTGTAGCGGTGGCGGCGGGCGACGAGCACGCTCATCCCGTCCGACTGTCGTGCGCCGTCCGGGGCGTCGTCGGTGCGGATGTCCAGCCAGGCCCAGTCGTACTCGCGTCTACCCTTGGCCCCGTCGCCGGTCTGCCGGCGCATCCACTGCCCGGGGCGGACCTTGTTGAGCATCTGGCGGGCCTGCCTGCGGCGGCCGGCCCCGTCGGTCACCGGGTGGGTTGCCGGGACGCCGACGGTATAGCCGAGACCCAACTGCCGGATCTGTGCTCGTAGTTCGCGGCCGCAATACACCTCGTCGGCGGCGAACCAGCGAGCAGGCACTCCGGCTTCGAGAGCGTCGGCCACCATCCGTGCCGCCTGCTGGCGCTTGGTGGCGAAGTCGATGTCGTCGGGGACGCCGGCCGCCTCGCGCCGCTCGTCGTCGGCGGCCCAGTCGGCCGGGAGATACAAGGCCCGGTCGATGATGACCCGCATCGTCGGCGTGACCGCCGCCAGATGCACCGCGACCTGGCACAGACCCACACCGCCAAGAGCGCCGGAGTACTGCCGCCCCGCCCCCACACAGCCGGTCGAGGACTTCGCGTCCCCGGTCTCGTCCACCACCAGCACCACGTCCTGATCGACGAGTTGGTCGATGGGCGGACCTGGTAGTGGTCCAGGCCGCACTCGTTCTTCGCGACCTGGAACGATTCCTCGATGGCCCACCTGGCCGCGGCGACCTTGACCAGGTCCTTCAGACGGGTGGCGACGGGGCCGTAGCAGACGTAGTGGGCGATGTCGGTGGGGTCTTTGACCGAGCGACGGGCCAGGACCCAATGGCCGACACCGTCCTCCCACACGGGGCGGATCGCCACCCGGGCCCAGTCGTAGACGCGCTCGCCGTGGGAGCCGGGGCCACCGGACAGGCGCTTCCAGGCCTGCCGGGGCAAGGCAGCGACCAGCTCGTCCACCCGGACCTCACGCCAACCGGTCGTGATCACGGTGTCGTTGACCCTGGTGGCCAGCACATAGCCGACCCCGCGCTGTTCCAGCCACACACGCAGGTGCTTGACCTGCCCGTACGCCTCGTCCGCGGTCACCCACGCGAACGGCACCCCGGCATCGATCGCGCGCTGCAGCATCCACCGGAAGTGCTCGTTCTTCGTCGCGAACGGCACTTCGTCGGGTATGCCGGCCGCCCGGCACCGCTCACGGTTGTCCGTCCAGGACTTCGGCAGGTACAGCTCCCGGTCGATCAGCGCCCGGCCCTTCGCCGACGCGTACGCCAGGAACGTGCCGACCTGGGAATTCTCCGTCCTGCCTGCCGTCCCGGTGTACTGCCGCTGGACGCCGGCCGACCGCGTGCCCTTCTTCAGGAAGCCGGTGTCATCACCGATCAGGATCCCGTCCGTGGCACCGATGGTCTCCACGACGAAGTCCCGCACGTCGTCACGGACACCGTCCGCGTCCCAGTCCGCCTCGCCCAAAAAGCGCTGCATCCCGATGGGATGCCCCTCACCCGCACGCTCTGCCAGCGTCCACCCGTTTTTCCGTTCCAGCGGAGCGATCAACCCCGCCATATACGTCAGGGCCCGCGCCCGAGGCTCGGACCTGGCAAAACGCTCAGCGAACCGTTCGTGCAGCCCGGACAGCATCCCCTGCCAGGCCTCGATCTGCCCCACTCCGAGATCCACAGACACGGCAGAACACAACCACAGTCACCGGCAGAGCTCACAACTGCCCTACCAGTAACTGTGGTTGCAGTACTAGGGCGTGTTTCGAAAGTGCTGGTCACAGCCACTCGTTGATGGCTGCGACCAGCACGGTCGCCTCGTAGCGGACGGCGAGCTTGTGAAGTTCCACCCTGATCGTGGACAGCGGTTGCTTACGCTGCGGGGGTGAAGTCCTGCTGCAGTCT